>JAUQYB010000146.1 GCA_030837825.1 Albidovulum sp. | reverse complement strand
GCCGAACGGCATCGCCATCATCGTCGAGGCGATGACCGACAACCTCAACCGCACCGCGTCGAACGTGCGCAGCTACTTCACCAAGTTCGGCGGCAACCTCGGCACCACCGGCTCGGTCAGCTTCATGTTCGACCGGGTGGGCGAGATCATGTATCCCGCCTCTGCCGGCGACGCCGACACGGTGATGATGGCGGCGCTCGAGGCCGGGGCCGACGACGTGGAATCGGATGAAGACGGCCACTGGATCTACTGTGCGGACAGCGAGCTTTCCGCCGTCTCCGACGCGCTCGAGGCGGTGCTGGGCGAAAGCGAGGAATCGAAGCTCGTGTGGAAGCCGCAGACCCGGACCAACGTCGATCTGGACACCGCGCAGAAGCTGATGCGGCTGATCGAGGCGCTGGAGGATGATGACGACGTCCAGACCGTCACCGCGAACTTCGACGTGCCCGAAGAGGTCGCGGCCGAGCTCTGAGGCTCAGGACAGGGCGGCCGCCGCCGCCCGTCGCACCGCCAGGGTGAGGCGGGCGAGCGGCCGGGCAGCGAGCCGCGCCACCTGCCAGTGAAGCTCGGTGTCGAGCGTCCCCGATGACAGCGCGACGAGCCGCCCGGCGGCAATCTCGCCCGCCACCAGCGGCTCCGGGTTCATCCCCCAGCCGAGGCCGAGACGCGCGGCATCGACGAAGGCCTGGCTCGACGCGATCAGATGCGTCGGCAGCGCCACCGGCCGCCCCGCCATCCGTCTTGCCCAGTCGGACTGAAGCCTGTCCTTCTGGTTGAAGGTCAGGGCAGGGGCCTCGGCCAGCGCTTCGGCCGTCACGCCCGCGGGAAACCAGCGCGCGGCGAAGGCGGGGCTCGCGGTGGCGATGTAGCGCAACCTGCCGAGACGATGGGCATCGCAACCCGCGATGGGGGCGCCGTGGGCGGTCACCGCCGCCTGCACCTCGCCGCGGCGAAGAAGCTCGGCCGAATGGTCCTGGTCGTCGAGGACGATGTCGTAGAGAAGCCCGGCCACCGCAGAGAGCGCCGGCAGGAACCAGGTGGCGAGGCTGTCGGCATTCACCGCGATCCGCACATGCGGCCGGCCCGCCTCCTGCCCCAGATCGGCCGCGAGCGCATGTTCCAGAAGCGCCACGTCCTCGGCGTGGCGGGCCAGCCGTGCCCCCGCGGCCGTCGCCCGGCAGGGCTGGGCGCGGATCACCACAGCGGTGCCGACGCGTTCCTCGAGCGCGCGGATGCGCTGCGACACCGCCGAGGGCGTGACGTTCAGCGCGGCGGCGGCGCCGTCGAAGCTTCCGGTCCGCAGCACGGCGGCGAGCGCCTCCAGATGGGCCGGGTCGTGCATTAGCAGCGCTTCATCTGTAATCCGAAGATTAATTCGCTTTATCCGATCCGGCGCGGTAGTCAATCCATGACCGTTTCCCGGAGCCTGCCCATGTCCTTTGCCTTCCTCGCCGGTTTCCAGCTTTCGCTCGGCCTCATCGCCGCGATCGGGGCGCAGAACGCCTTCGTCCTGCGCCAGGGGCTCAGGCGCGAGCATGTGCTGGCGGTCTGCCTGTTCTGCGCCGCCTCGGATGCGGCGCTGATCACGGCCGGGGTGGCGGGGTTCGGCACGCTGTCGCGCACGCTTCCCGCGGCGGGCGAGGTGCTGCGCTGGGGCGGGGTCGCCTTCCTTCTCTGGTATGGTGCGCGGGCCTTCCGGGCGGCCTGGCGCGGCGGCGGGGCGCTTCACGCCGCGGGCGGCGGCGCGGCGCGGCTGCCCGGCGTCCTCGCCGCGCTCGCGCTCATCACCTGGGCCAATCCCCATGTCTGGCTCGACACGGTGGTGCTGATCGGCTCGGTCTCGGCGCGCTATCCCGGCCAGTCCGCCTCCTTCGGCGCCGGGGCGGCGCTCGCTTCCTTCGTCTTCTTCTTCGCGCTCGGCTACGGCGCGCGGCTTCTCGCGCCCTTGTTCGCCCGGCCCCGTGCCTGGCAGGTGCTCGACGCGGCGGTGGGCGTGATCATGTGGACGATCGCGCTCCGCCTCGCGCTCGGATAGGCCCTTGCGGCTCGCGGCGGGATGACGTTTTCTGGCCGGATGGAACCGGACGATCAGAACCGCCCGCTCGCCGGGATCCTGTGGATGCTGGCGACCGGGATGGCCTTCGTCGTCGTCACCGGAACCGTGCGCTACCTCGGCACCGACCTGCCGGCGGCGCAGTCGGCGTTCATCCGTTTTCTCTACGGGCTGATGTTCCTCGCCCCCGCGCTGGTGCCGGCGCTCCGCCGCGGTCTGCCGGGCGGCGCCTGGCGGCTGGTTCTCGGTCGCGGCGTGCTGCACGTGCTGGCGGTGATCCTGTGGTTCTACGCGATGGCGCGCCTGCCGGTGGCCGAGGTCACCGCGATCGGCTACCTGAACCCGATCGTCGTCACGATCGGCGCGGCGCTCGCCTTTGGCGAACCTCTGGCGGCGCGGCGGATCGCCGCCATCGGCGTGGCGCTCGTCGGCGCGCTGATCGTGCTCCGCCCCGGCCTGCGCGAGGTGACGCCGGGGCATCTGGCGCAACTCGGCGCCGCGCTCTGCTTCGGGCTCTCCTACCTGATCGCCAAGCGGCTCGCCGCGCTGGTGCCGCCCGGCGTTCTCGTCGGGCTCCTGTCGCTGACGGTGACGCTGGGGCTCGCGCCCGTCGCGCTTGCCGTCTGGGTGCCGCCGACCTGGCACCACCTCGCCGGGCTCGGCGTGGTCGCGGCCTTCGCCACGCTCGGCCACTACACGATGGCGCGCGCCTTTGCCGCCGCGCCGCTGACGGTGACCCAGCCGGTGACCTTCCTGCAACTGGTCTGGGCAACACTCCTCGGCTGGCTGGCCTTCGGCGAGGCGGTCGATCCGATGGTGCTGCTCGGCGGCGGCCTGATCATCGGCGCGATCAGCTACATGACCTGGCGCGAGGCGCGGGCGCGGCGGCGGCAGATCACCCCGCCGCCCGAGGCCGCGAAGCTCTGAGGCCCCGGCCTCCCCGGGGGCGCCTCAGCCCCGCGGGTCGAGAAGCCGGGCGATCACCGTCTTGCGCGAGACCTGGCCCACCACACGGCCGTGGTCGGTGACCTCGAGCGCCCGCGTCTCGTCCTTGAGCCGCGCCATCACCTCCTTGATCGGCGTGTCGATGTCGGTCGCCCCCGCGGTCGGGATCGCGCTCGGCGTCGGCTCCACCGCATCGCGCGCGGTCAGGACGGAAAGCGGGTTCATGTGGTTGACGAAATCGGCCACGTAATCGCTGACCGGGTTGGCGATGATCTCGCGCGCGGTGCCGCACTGGACGATCCGACCGCCCTCCATCAGGGCGATGCGGTTGCCGATCTTGAATGCCTCGTCGAGGTCGTGGCTGACGAAGATGATGGTGCGCTTGAGCTTGGCCTGAAGCTCCAGCAACTCGTCCTGGAGCCGGGTGCGGATCAGCGGATCGAGCGCCGAGAAGGGTTCGTCCATCAAGAGGATCGGCGCGTCGGTGACGAAGGCGCGGGCAAGGCCGACGCGCTGCTGCATCCCCCCCGACAGCTCGCCCACGCGGGCGTCGGCACGTTCATGCAGGCCCACGAGCCGAAGCTGCGCATCCACCTTCTCGCGCATCTGGGCCGGGGTCATGCCGGCAAGCTCCAGCCCCAGCCCGACATTCTCGCGCACCGTCCGCCAGGGCAGCAGCCCGAACTGCTGGAACACCATCGCCACGCATTCGCGCCGGACCCGCAGCAGATCTTCGCGCGAGGCGCCGCCCACCTCGCAACTCCAGTCGCCGTCGTGGATCGTCACCGATCCCCGGCAGACCTTGTTCAGCCCGTTGACCGCCCTGAGAAGGGTCGACTTGCCCGACCCGGACAGGCCCATGAGCACGAGGATCTCGCCCCGCGCCACGGTCAGCGAACAGTCGTGCACGCCGAGGATCTGGCCGGTGGCCTTCTGTATCTCGGTGCGGCTCAGCCCCCGGTCCATCATCGGCAGGGCGCGTTCGGGATGGTCGCCGAAGACGATGTTGACCTTGTCGAACACGACCGCGACCTCAGGGGCGACCTCAGGGGCAGTCCCGGCGGCGGAGGGCCGCGCGGCGATCTCGGGCGCGGTCATCTGGCGTCTCCCTTGCGCAGCGTCCGGTCAAGCACGATGGCCACGATCACGATGACGAAGCCGGATTCGAAGCCGAGCGAGGTGTTGACGGAATTGAGCGCCCTGACCACCGGCACGCCGAGCCCGTCGGCGCCGACCAGCGCGGCGATCACCACCATCGACAAGGACAGCATGATCGTCTGGTTCAGCCCTGCCATGATCTGCGGCAGCGCATAGGGAAGCTCGGCCTTGTAAAGCACCTGCCGCTTGGTCGCGCCGAAGGCGGTCAGCGCCTCGGTCAGCGCCAGCGGCGTGTTCGAGACGCCGAGATGGGTCAGACGGATCGGCGCCGGCAGCACGAAGATCACCGTGGCGATCAGCCCGGGCACCATGCCGAGTCCGAAGAAGACGATGGCGGGGATCAGGTAGACGAAGGTCGGCAGCGTCTGCATCAGGTCGAGGATCGGCTGCATCGCCGCATAGAGCCTCGGGCGATGGGCGGCGCCAATGCCGATCGGCACGCCGAGCCCCATGCAGACGACGCAGGAGGCAAGGATCAGCGTCAGGCTTTCCATCGTCGGCTTCCAGTAGCCCTGGTTGAGGATGAAGAGGAAGCCCAGAAAGACCAGAAGGCAGATCTTCCAGTTGCGCTGAAGATACCAGGTCAGCGCCACCGCCAGCGCCACGATCACCAGCGGATGCGGGGTTTCGAGCAGCCAGAGGATGCCGGTGATGAGCCCCTCCATGACCAGCGACATGAAGTCGAAGACCGGCCTGAGGTTTTCCTTCATCCAGTCGAAGGCCAGCTTCGACACC
>JAUQYB010000145.1 GCA_030837825.1 Albidovulum sp. | reverse complement strand
GGGGGCCCGCTTCCGATCCCGACCGGACAGGACCATGACCCATTACTCGGCCTTCAGCCTCTTCCGCGAGGCGCTCCGCGGCAACACCGGCTGGACCCGCGCCTGGCGCGACGCCACGCCGAAGCCGGCCTATGACGTCGTCATCGTCGGCGGCGGCGGCCACGGGCTCGCGACCGCCTACTACCTGGCGAAGAACCACGGCATCACCAATGTCGCGGTGATCGAGAAGGGCTACATCGGCGGCGGCAATACCGGGCGCAACACCACGATCATCCGGTCGAACTACATGATCGACGGCAACACCGCCTTCTACGAGCATTCGATGAAGCTGTGGGAGGGGATGAGCCGCGACCTGAACTTCAACGTCATGTACTCACCGCGCGGCCAGATGAACCTCTGCCATTCGCCGGCGCAGATGGATGCGGCGGCGCGGCGCGGCAACATCATGCGGATGAACGGCATCGATGCCGAGCTTCTGTCGCGCGAGGAGGTCCGGGCGCGGGTGCCGATCCTCGACTATTCCGGCCATGCGCGCTTCCCGATCCACGGCGCGCTCTGGCAACAGCGCGCCGGAACCGCGCGCCATGACGCGGTGGCGTGGGGCTATGCCCGCGGCGCCGATGCGCGCGGGGTCGACATCATCCAGAACTGCGAGGTCATCGGCTATATCCGGGAACAGGACCGCATCGTCGGGGTCGAGACCACGCGGGGGCCGGTCCGGGCGAAGAAGGTGGCGCTGGCGGTTGCCGGACATACCGGCCAGCTCGCCGCCAGGGCCGGGCTCCGGCTGCCGATCGAGACCCATATCCTCCAGGCCTTCGTCACCGAGGCGATCAAGCCGGTGATCGACTGCGTCGTCGCCTTCGGCGCGGTGCATTTCTACATCAGCCAGTCCGACAAGGGCGGCCTGGTGATGGGCGGCGACCTCGACGGCCACAATTCCTACGGCCAGCGCGGCGACCTGCCGGTGGTCGAGGAAACGATGGCGGCGGCCAAGGCACTGGTGCCGCTGGTGTCGCGGCTCCGGCTTCTGCGCCACTGGGCGGGGGTGATGGACATGACGATGGACGGCAGCCCGATCATCTGCAAGGCGCCGGTCGACGGGCTCTACATCAACGGCGGCTGGTGCTACGGCGGCTTCAAGGCAACGCCGGCCTCGGGCTGGTGCTTTGCCCATACCGTCGCCAATGACGCCCCGCATCCCCTGAACGCACGCTTCACCCTCGACCGCTTCCATCGCGGCTACCAGCTCGACGAGAAGGGCATGGGACCGACGCCCTGGGCGCACTGAAAGGACGCAACGATGCTGAGACTGGCCTGCCCCTATTGCGGCGAAAGGGATTACGTCGAGTTCCTCTATGGCGGTGATGCGAGCCAGACCATGCCGGCACTTGACGACGACATCGACCGCTGGACCGATTTTGTCTTCTTCCGCGACAACCCCAAGGGTGAACACGCCGAGTTCTGGCAACACCAGCACGGCTGCCGGCAGTGGCTCAGGGTGGTGCGCCATACGGTCACGCATGCGGTGATGTCGGTTCGTCCGGCGCGCGAAGCGCTTCCCGCGACAGAGGAAAAGCAGGTGGAAGTGGCATGACCGGGCAGGCACGAAGGCTGGCGGCGGGCGGACGGATCGACAGGTCGCGGCCGGTCTCCTTCCGCTTCGACGGACGGACCTACAGCGGTTTCGACGGCGACACGCTCGCCTCGGCGCTGCTGGCCAACGGGGTGGCGCTGGTCGGGCGCAGCTTCAAGTATCACCGGCCCCGGGGCATCTACTCGGCCGGCATCGAAGAACCGAACGCGCTGGTTACATTGCGCGGCGAAGGGCGGCACGAGCCCAATGTCCCGGCAACCAGGGTCGAGCTTTTCGACGGGCTCGAGGCCCAGAGCCAGAACCGCTGGCCATCGCTGCGCCACGACGTGATGAGCGTCGTGGGCCATTTCCCCAAGGCCTTTGCCGCGGGCTTCTACTACAAGACCTTCATGGGGCCGACGCGGCGGGCGTGGATGTTCTATGAACACTTCATCCGCAAGGCCGCGGGGATGGGCGACCCGACCTCCGCCCCGGACCCCGACCGCTACGAAAAAGCCCATGCCTTCTGCGACCTGCTCGTCGTCGGCGCTGGTCCGGCCGGACTGGCGGCGGCGATCGCGGCAGGGCGCAGCGGGCTGCGCGTCATTCTCGTCGAGGACGATGCCGAGCCGGGGGGCTCGCTGCTCGGCCGGCGCGACGGCGCGGTGGCAGACTGGCTGAAACTCGCGCTCGCCGAACTGGACACGCTGGCTTCCGTCCGGGTGATGACGCGGACCTGCGTCTTCGGTGCCTATGACGGCATGACCTTCGGGCTTCTCGAACGGGTCGGCGACCATCTCGCCATCCCTGCGCCCTTCCAGCCGCGGCAACGCTACTGGCGGGTCCGGGCCGAGCGGGCGATCCTGGCGACGGGCATGATCGAGCGTCCGATCGTCTTTGGCAACAACGACCTGCCGGGCGTCATGCTGGCCGCGGCCGCCCGCAGCTATGTCAACCGCTTCGCGGTGCTGCCGGGCCGCCGCGTCGTCGTCTTCACCAACAACGACAGCGCCTATGGCGCGGCCGAGGACCTGCGGGCAGCCGGCGCGGCCGTCAGCATCGTCGATGTCCGCGCAGTGATCTCCGAAGCCCTGCGGGCGCGGACCGCCGAGGCCGGCATCGAGGTGCTTTCCGGCTGCGCGGTCGGACGCGCCAACGGCAGACGGACGGTCACCAGCGTCGACATCGTGCCCTTCGACGCAAGGCGCCCTGAAGCCGCGCGCACCCGCAAGCGGGTGTCCTGCGATCTTCTCGCCGTCTCGGGCGGCTGGACGCCGACCCTGCACCTGCTCGCCCAGCGCAGCTGCAAGCCGGTCTACGACAGTCACCGGGCAATGCTGGTCGCAGCCGACGTGCCTGAGGGGTTCCACCTCGCCGGCGGTGCCGCGGGTGAGACCGCGCTGCGATCCTGCATCGAAAGCGGGCTGGCCGCGGCGCGGGCGGCAGTCCAGGCATGTGGCCAGGCACCCCATGTTTCCGCCCGTCCGCCGGTCGAACCTCTGGCCGCGGATGCCGAAGAAGCCGCCATCGCGCCGGTCTGGACGATCCCGGCACCGCTCGACGGCCGCGCCGGCAAGATGTTCGTCGATCTCCAGCACGATGTCGGCGCCGATGACATCGCGCTCGCGCATCGCGAGGGCTATGCCTCGGTCGAGCACCTCAAGCGCTACACCACGCTCGGCATGGCGAACGACCAGGGCAAGACCTCCAACCTCAACGCGCTGGGCATCCTCGCCGGGCTCAGCGGCCGGGCGATCGGCGAGGTCGGCACCACGACCTTCCGGCCGCCGTTCCGGCCGATCGCCGTCGGCGCGCTGGCCGGGCCGGAAACCGGGCTGCATTTCCGCCCGATCCGGCGCAGCCCGATGCACGACTGGCACGATCAGCAGGGCGCCGCGCTTACCACCACAGGGCTCTGGCTGCGGCCGTGGTATTTCCCCGAACCGGGGGAGACGCGCCGCGATGCCTATGCCCGGGAATCCGCTGCGGTGCGTCGCTCGGTGGGGCTGACCGACGTCTCCTCGCTCGGCAAGATCGACGTCCAGGGGCCGGACGCGGCAGAATTCCTGAACCGCGTCTATGTCAACGGCTTCGCCAAGCTGCCGGTCGGGCGCGCGCGCTACGGCGTGATGCTGCGGCCCGACGGGATCGTGCTGGACGACGGCACCGTGTCGCGCATCTCCGATCACCACTACTTCATGACCACGACCACGGCGGGCGCGGGCAAGGTCATGGCGCATCTGGAGTTCCTGCTCCAGACCGCGTGGCCCGATCTCCGGGTGCACGTCACCTCGGTCACCAGCCAATGGGCGGGGATGGCGGTCAGCGGGCCGAAGAGCCGCGATCTTCTGGCGCGGGTGGTCGAGGGCACCGACCTGTCGGAGGCGGCGCTCCCGTTCATGGGCGTGATGCATGGACATGCCGGCGACGTGCCGGTGCGCATTCTGCGGGTGAGCTTTTCGGGTGAACGTGCCTACGAGGTCTACACCCCGGCGGGCTACGGCATGGCGCTGTGGCAGATGTTCTGCGACCGCGGCGCCGCACTCGACCTGACGGTCTACGGCGTCGAGGCGCTCGGCACGCTGCGGATCGAGAAGGGCCATGTCGCAGGGCCCGAGCTCGATGGCCGTACCACGCTGGCCGATGTCGGCCTGGCCCGGATGGCGAGCGGCGGGAAGCCGTTCCTCGGCGGCGCGCTGGCGAAACGCGAAGGGCTGGGCGATGCCAGCCGCCCACAGCTTGTCGGCCTGGAACTGGCGAACGGCGCGGGTACCTTGCGCGCCGGGGCGATCCTCTGCGACCCGGCAGCGCGTTACCGCAAAGCTTTCGCCAAGGACTCGGCCGTTCTGTCGGACCATGCCCCCGACCCGTCCGCGGTCGATTTCACCGCCGCCAACGGCAGCGGCCACATGGGCCACGGCATCGGCTTCGTCTCGTCGGTGACATGGTCGCCCGAACTGCAACGCAACATCGCGCTCGGCTTCGTTTCGGGCGGGTCGTCGCGCATCGGCGAAGAAATCGATGCGGTATTCCCGCTGCGCAGCGAGTTGACGAAAGTGCGGGTGACACCGCCGCATTTCGTCGATCCGGAAGGAGTACGCTTGCATGCCTGAACCACGTTCGGCGCTCGCTTCGACCTACACTGTCGGTGCCTTCGGGCTGAAACAGGAACCGGCTGCGGTGGTCCTGCGCGAATGCGCGCCACGCTGCCTGATCCAGCTTTCCGGCTGGCCCGACAGCTTCGGCTCGATCTGCGAGCGGATCACCTCGCATCTTGCCGTCCGCGTGCCGGTCGACTGCCTGACGGCCAGCGCGCACGATGATGTCACGATCTTCCGCGTGGGGCCGACCCGTCTGTGGTTCGTCTGCGATGGCGATTCCGGCCGCCGCCTGCGCGACTTCTTCGCGGCATTCGGCGCGACGGATGCGGTGGTCACCGAAATCGACCACAGCCGCACGGTGATCCGGGTCCGCGGTCCCGAGGCACGGACGCTGCTCAACCGCGGATTGCCGATCGACCTCGAAAACAGCGCCTTCCCGGAGCATGTCTTCGTGCAAAGCGTCATCCATCACGTGCCGGTGCTGGTCCACCGGCTGCCATCGCAGACCGATCCGGTGTTCGAGCTCTACGTTCCGCGCGAATACGCGGTCACCTTCTGGGAATGGCTGACCGAGGCCGCCGCACCGCTCGGCGGCCGGGTCGAGGGGACGGAGGCGTGATGGCGCGCGAGTCCGAAACGCTTGCAGGCCGTGCCGCCGCCTGGGCGAGTGCGCTGCGGCTGGTCGATGTTCCGGCGTCGGTCGTCGATACGGCACGCGCCTGCATTCTCGATCTCGCCGGCGTCAGCCTGGCCGGCGCCCGCGACCCGCTGTGCGCCCGGCTTGCGGCCTATGCCACGGCCAATCACGCGCCCGGCGCGGCGGCGCTGCTGGGCCGGCCGGAGCGGCTGAGTCCGGTCGGCGCGGCACTGGTCAATGGCACCGCGGCCCATGTCCTCGATTTCGATGACACCAGCTATACCGGAATCATGCACGGCTCGGCGGTGGTCTTTCCCGCCGCGCTCGCCGCCGTGCAGAACGCGGGCGGGGACGGGCGGCGCCTGCTCGAGGCCTTCATCGCCGGTTCCGAGATCAGCTATGCCATCGCGCTTCTCGCCGGCACCGGGCACTATTTCCGCGGCTGGTGGAGCACGGCAACCTTCGGGATCTTCGGGGCCGCCGCGGCCGCCGCGCGGGGGCTCGGGCTGGACGAGGGCCGCACCCGGATGGCGCTGGCCATCGCCGGGGCGCAGGCAAGCGGGCTGAAGGCGGCCTTCGGCACCGATGCCAAGCCCTACATGGCCGGCCGCGCCGCCGCCGCCGGCGTCGAGGCGGCGCTTTTGGCCGCAGCGGGCGTGACCGGACCTGCCGACGTGCTGGAGAACAGCCGAGGGTTTCTCGAGCTGTTCGATGGCGAACAGGGCGATGCGCAGGCGCTCGACCGGCTCGGCGCCGTCTGGAGACTGGTAAATCCCGGCATCTTCTTCAAGCAATTCCCTGTCTGTTCGGGAGCCCACGCAGCGGCAGAGCTGACGCTGGACCTGCTCGAACGCCATGCGCTTCTCGCCTCCGACATCGCCGAGGTGACCTGCGAGGTGACACCGACGGTCGCGATCAGCCTGGTTCACGACCGACCGCAGACACCGCAGGAAGCACAGTTTTCCATGCCCTTCGCCGTCGGCTCGATCCTCGCGTTCGGCAGCCTCGGGACCGCGCAGCTCATGCCGCATGTCCTGGCCGATCCGGCTTTGCGCGAGGCGATGGCGAAGGTGAGGATGATCCGCAACGACTCGCTGCATGAAGAGAATGCCCCGGAGGGCGCGCGGGTGACCCTCGCCACTTCCGACGGACAGAGGTTCACCGACTATCTCGGCCAGCCCACGGGCATGCCGGGCAATCCGATGAGCGCAGATGCGCTCAGGGCCAAGTTCCTGCGATGCTGCGATGCGGGCGGGCTTTCTCCCGCCGATGCCGAGCGGCTCTGCCGGCATATCCACAGCATCGAGACAGCGGCAGTGCCGTTTCCTGCGGCTGCTGCATGGGCCGCGCCCGAGGCGGCGGTGCCCGCCTGAGCACGAGAGAAGAGGGAACGGAATGGCAGGTCACAGGGAAAGGAAGATTCCGGTCATCATCCTCACCGGCTTCCTCGGCAGCGGCAAGACGACGATCCTCAACCACATCGTCAAGCAGCCTGAGATGAAGGCGACCGCCGTCATCATCAACGAGTTCGGCGAGATCGGCATCGACCACCTGCTGGTGGAAACCAGCGAGGAGCAGATGATCGAGATCAACAACGGCTGCATCTGCTGCACCATCCGCGGCGACCTGGCCGACAAGCTCGGCTCGCTGGCGATGTGGCTCGATACCGGCCGGGTGCCGCCGGTCGAACGGGTGATCGTCGAGACCACCGGACTGGCTGATCCGGCGCCGATCATGCACACGCTGATGACCGAGGCGACGCTGCTCGACCGCTATCGCCTCGACAGCGTGATCACCGTCGTCGATGCGATCGCCGGCGGCGGGTCGCTGGCGCGGTTCTCCGAGGCGGTGAAGCAGGTGGCGATTGCCGACCGGCTGATCCTGACCAAGGGCGACCTGGTGGGCGTCCATGCGAGCCCCGATACCGAGGCCGCGTTGCGCACGCGTCTGGCCGAGCTCAACCCGCGCGCGACGGTGCAAGAGGCGGTCAACGGCCGGGTCGATCCCGCGCTTCTGCGGGGGGCGGCGGCAGAGGATGCGCAGGCGGCGTTCCGCGACTTTTCCGAATGGCTGTCGGCAGCGGACTGCGGCGGCGAAGCGCACGGCTGCCACGATCCTCACCACCATGCCCACGCGCATCAGCGCGCACAGGACCCGGACGGCATCACCAGTTTCGTCATCCGTCTTGGTAACGCGGTCGACGGCACGCGCTTCAACGATTTTCTTCAGGCTCTGGTGATCGAGTTCGGCGAAAAGCTGCTGCGGCTGAAGGGCATCCTGGACGTGCGGAACCGGCCCGGCCTTCCGGCGGTGATCCACGGCGTGCAGCACGTTCTGTTTCCGGTCTCGTGGCTGGACCGCTGGCCGGACCAATCCCGCGACTCCCGGCTGGTCTTCATCACCCAGGGGCTCGACCGGCAGACGATCCAGGAGCGGTTCGACGCCGCGTTCGCCTGACCGCCCCGGGCGGTCAGGCTTTTCGGGGTTCGGCCCAAGGAATTCTCTAATACCGGAAAGCCGGCCGCGGCCGATAGACTTGGGCGAAGAAGCGGCGGCGCCAGCGACGGAGAACAAGATGTATGCGGATTTCGAGCTTCTGGTCCCCGAAAGGCTGGATCAGGCGCTGAAGATGATCGCGGCGACGCCGGGTGAGGCCGCGCCGCTCGGCGGTGGCACCAACCTCGTGGTCGAGATGCGGGCGCGGGGCAAGGGGCCTGCGACGCTGGTCAGCGTCGGGCGGCTCGAAGGGTTGCGCGGCATCGCCATCGGCGAGAGCCGCGTCATCATCGGCGCCGCGACCACGGTTTCCGACCTCCTGCGCCATCCCGACATGGCGCGGGTTGCGCCGGCGCTGGTGGAGGCGGCAAGGGTCTTCGCCGGGCAGATGGTGCGCAACACCGCCACGGTCGCCGGCAACATCTGCTGCGGCTCGCCCGCGGCCGATCTGGTGCCGCCGCTGATGGCGCTCGGCGCTACGGTCACGCTGCAAGCCGGCACGTCCAGCCGCGAGATTCCGCTCGATGCGTATTTCACCGGCTACAAGACCTCGGTTCGGCAGCCGGACGAGATGGTTACCGCGGTTTCCTGGCCGATCCCCGCGGAGCCTTCGGCGAGCCGGTTCTACAAGCTGGCCCGCCGCAAGGGCGATGCGATCACGGTCGTCGGCGTCTCGGTCCTCGTCGCCATGAAGGCCGGGCTCTGCACCGAGGCCCGCATCGCGCTCGGCGCCGTCGGGCCTTGCGTGTTCCGCGCCCGCAAGGCGGAATCGCTGCTGCGCGGCCAGCGGCCAGCGGCCGATCTCGTCGCCCGGGCGGCCGCTCAGGCCGCGGCTGACTCCTCGCCGATCGACGACATCCGCGCCAGCGGGACCTACCGCAGGGAGCAGGTCGAGGTTCTCGTCGCGCGTCTGCTCAACCAGACAATCGAATCGCTTTCCTGAGGAGGTGCGGGCAGATGGCAAGCCGGCGGATGACGACGCTCAAGGTGAACGGCAAGGCGCGCAGCGTCGAGATCGCCTCGAACGAGACCCTGCTCGAGACGCTCCGGCGGCTC
Source organism: Albidovulum sp. (assembly GCA_030837825.1). Classification (GTDB taxonomy): domain Bacteria; phylum Pseudomonadota; class Alphaproteobacteria; order Rhodobacterales; family Rhodobacteraceae; genus Albidovulum. The sequence continues at coordinate 14,053 of JAUQYB010000145.1, read as the reverse complement.
GGCGCCGTCGAGGTCAAGTGCGGCTGCGAGAAGGGCGATTGCGGTGCCTGCGCGGTGCTGCTCGACGGGATGGCGGTGGACAGTTGCCTGACGCTGACCGCAACTGTGGGCGACCGCACCGTGACCACCGTCAAGGGGCTTGGTAATTCCGACACTCCGCACCCGTTGCAGACCGCCTTTGCCGACCGCGGCGCGGCCCAGTGCGGCTATTGCACACCGGGCATGATCATCGCCGCGCAGTCGATGCTGACCAACGACACCGCCAGCCCCGACGAGAGCGACATCCGTCTGGCCCTGAGCGGCAATCTGTGCCGCTGCACCGGCTACACCAAGATCTACGACGCCGTTCTGGACGGTGCCAGGGCGATGGGTGCCGCCGAGGCGGCGCCCGCCGGAGGGGCATGTTCCGAAACCGCCACCGCGCCCAGGATGGAGACCGTGAAATGACCCGGATGGACAGTCCCGCCGCCAGCGAGCACAACATCGGTTTCCACCAGATCGGCAAGTCGCGGACCAGGACTGATGCGCCCGGAAAGGTCTTCGGCAAGACGCCCTATGCCGGCGACTACGTCATGCCCAACATGCTGCACGCGAGGGTCCTGCGCAGCAAGCTGCCGAGCGCGCGGATGACGAGGCTCGACGTCAGCAAGGCGCGCGCCCTGCCGGGCGTCGCCTGCGTGCTGACCTTCCGCGACCTCACCAACAACACGGTCGCCACCGACATCCCCGCCCAGACCGGATTCAAGCGCCGCGACACCGACCAGCAGATCCTGGTGGAGGAGATCGTCCGCTACCAGGGAGAGCCGATCGCGCTCGTCGCGGCCGAGACGATCGAGATCGCGCAGGAGGCGCTGAACCTCATCGAGGTCGATCTGGAACCGCTTCCCGGTGTCTACGACGTCTTCGAGGCGCAGAGGCCCGACGCGCCGAAGGTCTTCGGCACCAACAACCTCGTCGCCAGCTACAAGGTCCGCAAGGGCGACGTCGAGGCGGGCTTCGCCGCCGCGGATACGATCGTGGAAAACACCTTCCGCACCCAGTATATCGAACACGCCTTCCTGGAGCCCGAGGTCGGGCTCGGCTGGGAGGACGAGCAGGGCGTGGTGAACATCCACACCTCGACCCAGGCGGTCGAGACCTTCCGCTACATCGCCGATGCGATCGGGGTGCCGCACAGCAAGGTGCGCATCCGCGGCGCCCTGGTCGGCGGCGGCTTCGGCGGCAAGTGCGACGTGACGGTGGAGCTTTACATTGCGCTTCTAACCAAGAAGACCGGGCGTCCGGTCCGGTTGTGCTATACGCGCGAAGATTCCTTCTACGGCCACGGCAAGCGGCATCCGTTCATCATCACCCACCGGACCGGCTTCACCACGGACGGAAGGATCACCGCCTCGAAGATCGACATCACCTCGGAGTCCGGCCCCTACGCCTTCATGTCGCCCTATGTGCTGATGTATGCGACCGAAGCGGGCCCGGGGCCCTACCTGGTCGACAACGTGCATATCGACGCGCGGTCGATCGCCACCAACAACATGTATACCAGCGCCTTCCGCGGCTTCGGCGCGACGCAGGCCTGCATCGCCTACGAGCAGCAGATGGACGAGGCGGCGAAGGTTCTCGGCATCGACCGGCTCGAGCTGCGGCGGCGCAACCTGCTGAAGACCGGCGACGCGATCGCCACCGGCTTCAGGGTGCAGAGCGCGGTCTGGACCGGGGAGTGCATGGACCGCGCCTGGGCGGCGCTCGGCGACAAGCCAAAGGACAAGGGGGCGATCCGCTACGGCCACGGCCTTGCCGCCTATCAGCAGGGCTACGGCCGGATGATCTGGCTGCACGACACCGCCGAGGGCTGGGTCGGGGTCGAGATGGACGGCACCGTCGTCGTGCGTTCCGGGATGACCGACATCGGTGCCGGGCAGACCTCGGCGATGGCGCAGATCGCGGGCGAACTGCTCGGCGTCGACATGATGAAGGTCACCGTCTACAACAGCGATTCCTCGACCACGCCGCTCGCCGGCACTTCATCGGCCAGCCGCGGGCTCTACATGAGCGGCAATGCCGTGCGGCTGGCCGCCGAGGCGGTTCGCGGCAGGCTGGCCGAACGGGCAGCGCGCAAGTTCGGGGTCGCTGCCGAGGCGATCGACTTCGCGGACTCCACAGTCTTCGTGCGCGACGATCCGGCACGGTCGGTGCCGCTCAGGGAACTGGTCGCGACCTGCGCCTCGGAGGGCATTCACCGGTCCGAGCTGGCGATCTTCCGCGCGCCCTTCGGCGACTGGATCGACCCGGAGACCGGGCAGGGCCAGGTCCATCCGGATTATACCTACGGTGCCCATGCCGTGCAGGTCGCCGTCGATACCGAGACCGGCGAGGTCACGATCCTCAAGAGCATCGGCGCGCATGACGTCGGCCAGGTGGTCAACCGCGCCGCGGTCGAAGGGCAGATCGAGGGCGGCGTCGCCCAGGGCCACGGCTATGCGTTGAGCGAGGAACTGATCTACAAGGACGGCTGCCTGGTCACGCCGTCGCTCAGCGAATACCTCTGCCCGACCTCGATGGATTCGCCGCGGATCGACTGCATCATCCTGGAATCGCGCAGCGGCCTCGGCCCGTTCGGCGCGAAGGGGATCGGCGAGCCCGGCCACACCCCGGCGGCGCCGGCCGTCGCCAATGCCGTCGCCGACGCGATCGGCGTGCGGGTCCACGACTTCCCGCTGACCCCGGAGAAGATCGCCCGGGCGTTCCGCGAGGCCCGCCGCAAGGGCTGAGCAGGTGAAAGCGGCGCCGGACGAGGGAGGCGGGGCGTGCCTGACGAAGGAAGGATCGAGGGAACCAACGCGCCGCTTCGCTGCGGCGAAGCCACCATGCAGCTCCTGCGGGACTACGGCGTCGATACCGTGTTCGGGATTCCGGGCTTCCACACGCTCGAACTCTATCGCGGCCTTGCGCAGAGCGGCATCCGCCACATCCTCACCCGCAACGAGCAGGGTGCGGGATTCATGGCCGACGGCTATGCCCGCGCCAGCGGCCGGCCGGGCGTCTGCGTGACGATCTCCGGTCCGGGCGTCACCAATGCAAGCACTGCGGTCGGCCAGGCCTATGCCGATTCCGTGCCGCTCCTCCTGCTCAGCAGCACGAACGAAAGCGCCTCGCTGGGCAAGGGCTGGGGCTGCCTGCACGAAACCGCTGACCAGCAGCGGCTGACCGAGCCGATCACCGCCTTCAGCCGGACGGCGCTGGCGCCCGAGGATGTTCCCGAACTCCTCGGTCAGGCCTTTGGCAGCTTTGCCGCAGGCCGGCCACGGCCGGTCCATGTCGCGGTCCCGCTCGACGTGCTCGAAGCGCCGGTCGCCGGCCGCTGGGCAGCGCGGGTGCTGCCGGCCCGTCCGCTCGCCCCGCGCGAGGCGATCCGGGCGGCCGCCGCACTCTTGGCCGATGCCCAACGCCCCGTGCTCATCGTGGGTGGCGGCGCCGTTACCGGTGGCAGCGCCGTGACCGCGCTGGCGGAGTGGCTGGATGCCAGCGTGATCGCCACCAATGCCGGCAAGGGGGTGGTGCCAGACAGCCATCCGCTGAGCCTGGGCGGCGGGCTGATCCGCCAGGCGGTGCGCGACCACCTCGCCGAGGCGGACGTGATCCTCGCGCTCGGCACCGAACTGGCGCCGACCGATAGCTTCGTTCCGCGCCTGCCGATCGGCGGGCGGCTGATCCGGGTCGACATAGACCCCCGAAAGCTCAATGACGCCTATCCGGCCGAGGCCGGCATTCTGGGCGACGCTGCCGAGGCGGCCGCGGCGCTGCTGGCGGTCCTGGAGGAATCGGTCGGCGCGCCCCGGCAGGGCGGTGGTCGCGCGCGCGTCGCCGCGGTGCGCCGTCGGATGCTCGAGGGGCTTTCGCCGGTCGAGCGCCAGCACAAGGCGGTGTGGGACGCCCTGCGCGCGGTGTTGCCGCCCGAGGCGATCATCTGGGGTGACATTTCCCGAATCGTCTATACCGGCTCGGCGGTGATGCCGGTCGATCTGCCGCGGCGCTGGGTCTATCCGGCAGGCTTCGGTGCGCTGGGCTGCGCGGTGCCGAGCGCGATTGGCGCCAGGATTGCCTGCCCGGACACGCCGGTCGTCGCGGTCGCCGGTGACGGCGGCTTCATGTTCACGGTGCAGGAGCTGATGACGGCCGCCGAACTGCGGCTGCCGATCCCGGTCGTCATCTGGAATGACGAGGGCTACGGGATGATCCGCGCCGGAATGGATGCCGCCGGCATGGCGCGTACCGCAGACAGCCCGCTGACGCCAAATTTTGCCCGGCTGGCCGAGGGGCTTGGGTGTCATTTCGCGCGACCGAAGACCGCCGAGAGCGTCCAGGCCGCGGTGACCGCCGCGCTGACGGCCGACGCGCCTACGCTGATCGTGGTCGACGAAGGCGCCGGCTGGCTGAGCGGCGAGCGTTGAAAACACGGGGAGGAGACGATGCTCGATTTCACCCATGACGACTGGAAGGCGCGCGCGGCGACGCTGACGTTCCGCAACCGGGCCTTCATCGGCGGCCGGTTCGTCGACGCCGCCGATGGCGACAGGTTCGACTGCATCAATCCGGCGACAGGGGCGGTGCTGACGCAGGTCGCCTCGTGCAAGGCGGCCGATGTCGATACCGCCGTGGCGGCGGCGCGCAGAGCATTCGACGCCGGCCACTGGTCGCGCGCCGCACCGGGTGAGCGCAAGGCGGTGCTGCTGCGCCTTGCCGAGCTGATCCGCGCCAACCTTGCCGAGCTGGCGCTTCTGGACTCGCTCGACATGGGCAAGCTCGTCACCGATGCGGCAACGATCGACGCGCCGGGATCGGCGCATTTCTTCCAGTGGTATGCCGAGACGATCGACAAGACCTACGACGAGGTGGCGCCGACCGGGCCGGGCGAGCTGGCGCTGATCCGGCGGGTGCCCCTGGGCGTCGTGGGCGCGGTGACGCCGTGGAACTTCCCGCTCGACATGGCGACGTGGAAATCCGCCGCCGCGCTCGCGGCCGGCAATTCGGTGGTGCTGAAACCCGCCGAGCAGTCGCCGCTTTCGGCGCTCAGGCTGGCGGAGCTTGCCGCCGAGGCGGGGGTGCCGGAAGGGGTGTTCAACGTCGTCCCCGGCTTCGGCGACACGGCGGGCCAGGCGCTGGGGCTGCACATGGATGTCGATTGCCTGGCCTTCACCGGCTCGACCGCAGTGGGCAAGATCTTCATGCAGTATGCCGGCCGGTCGAACATGAAGCCCGTCTGGCCCGAGACCGGCGGCAAGAGTCCGAACCTGATCTTCGCCGATTGCGGCAACCTCGACCAGGCCGCCGAAATGGCCGCCTTCGGCATCTTCTTCAATCAGGGTGAAACCTGCTCGGCCAACTCGCGGCTCTATGTCCAGCGCGAGATCAAGGACGCCTTCGTCGAAAAGATGACCGCCCTCGCGGCGGCCTATCAACCCGGCGACCCTCTCGATCCCGCCTCGAAGATGGGCGCCATCGTCGACAAGGCACAAACCGACCGCATCACCGGCTTCATCGAGGCCGGCCGCCGGACCGCCAACATCGTCTGCGGCGGCCGGCAGGTGACGGTCGGGGGCAGGGGCCTTTATGTCGAGCCGACGATCTTCGACGATGTCGCCCATCACGATCCCCTGGCCCGCGAAGAGATCTTCGGCCCGGTTCTGTCGGTCATCCCCTTCGATACCGAGGCGGAGGCGGTGGCGATGGCCAACGACTCCATCTACGGTCTTGCAGCATCGGTGTGGACCGACGATCTGAGCCGTGCGCACCGGGTGGCCGATGCGCTCCACGCCGGAACAGTGTCGGTGAACACGGTGGACGCGCTGTCGGCGCAGACCCCGTTCGGCGGAATGAAGCAGTCGGGCTTCGGCCGCGACCTGTCGCTTCATTCGCTCGACAAGTACACCGCGCTCAAGACGGTCTGGATCAAGTACCGGCCATGAACGTCCGGGCCTCCAAGCTCGCACCGGCGGCGCCCCCGCGGCGGGCGCGGCGCGGTGGCACGTCGGCCATGCGGCCGATGATGGCCATGATCCTCGGCCGCCTGGGGCTCGGGCTGCTTACCCTGTTGATCGTGACCGTGATCGTCTTCGGCGCGGTCGAGCTTCTGCCCGGTGATGTCGCCACCGAGGTGCTCGGCCAGTCGGCGACACCGGAGACGCTCGCCGCGCTCAGGGCCGAACTCAATCTCGACGATCCCGCGATCGTCCGCTACGGCAGATGGCTCGGCGGGGCACTGACCGGCGATTTCGGCATGTCACTGGCCAACCGGCGGCCGATCGCCGAGCTGATCGCCACCCGCACCGTCAACACGTTCTTCCTTGCCGGCTATGCAGCGGCCATCGCGGTGCCGCTGGCGGTGGGGCTTGGGATGGTCGCGGCGCTCTATCGCAACTCGGCCTTCGACCGGCTGATCTCGGGCAGCACGCTGGCGGCGATCTCGTTTCCCGAATATTTTGTCGGCTACATCCTGATCCTGCTGTTTTCGGTGCAGCTCGGCTGGTTCCCGAGTCTTGCCGATGTTTCGGCAGGGGACGGGCTCGGCCAGAGGCTTCACGCCACGTTCCTGCCCGCGCTGACGCTGACGCTGATCGTCATGGCCCACATGCTGCGGATGACGCGGGCCGCGATCGTCAACCTCCTGGCGCTGCCGTATATCGAGATGGCGCATCTGAAGGGCCTTCGGCGGTGGCGGGTGATCGCCGTCCACGCGCTGCCGAACGCGCTGGCGCCGATCATCAACGTGGTGGCGCTGAACCTCGCCTATCTCATCACCGGCGTGGTGCTCGTCGAAGTGGTGTTCGTCTATCCCGGGCTCGGTCAGCTATTGGTCGACAGCGTGGCCAAGCGCGACTTCCCCGTGGTGCAGGCGGCCTGCCTGATCTTCGCCGCGACCTACATCCTCCTGAACCTCGCCGCCGACATCCTGTCGACCGTCTCCAACCCGCGGCTTCTGCATCCGAGGGGATCATGACTGGCTGGCTGGCCAGACTGCGCGAGGCGCCGGTTTCGGCCTGGATCGGGCTCCTGTTGATCCTGGCCTATGGCGCCGTGGCCATTTTCGCACCGCTGCTCGCGCCGTTCCCCGAAACTGCGATCGTCGGGCCGCAGTATCATCCCTGGACGGCGCCATACCGTCTCGGCACTGACGCGCTTGGGCGCGACGTGCTGTCCCGGCTGATCTGGGGGGCGCGCAACACCGTCGGAATCGCGCTGGTGACGACCGCGCTGGCGTTCCTGATCGGGGCGACGACCGGATTCCTGGCGGCGACGGTCGGTGGCCGTGTCGATGCCGCAAGCTCGCGCGCGGTGGATGTGCTGATGGCGATCCCCGCGCTGATCTTCGCGCTTCTGGTCCTGACCGTCACCGGCACCTCGATCCTCGCGCTGATCCTCGTCATCGCGCTTCTCGACAGCACCCGGGTGTTCCGGCTGTCCCGCGCGGTCGCGCAGGGGATCCTTCCGCTCGACTACATCGAGGTCGCGCGGATGCGCGGCGAGGGTCTTTTCTGGATCATCCGGCGGGAAATCCTGCCCAATGCCGCGGCACCGCTGATCGCCGAATTCGGGCTGCGGTTCTGCTTCGTGTTCCTCTTCATCGCCGCGCTCTCGTTCCTCGGGCTGGGGCTCCAGCCGCCGACCGCGGACTGGGGCTCGATGGTGCGCGAAAGCGCCAAGCTGATCGCGTTTGCGAATTTCGGAAGCTGGCAGACCGCCACCTTCGGTCTCGCGCCGCTCTTGCCGGCCGGAGCCGTGGCGCTGCTGACCGTGGCGGTCAACCTGGTGGTGGACTGGATCCTGACCATCGCAAGCGGGCTGAAGGAGTAACCGATGGCGCCGGACCGCAGCGACAAGACCACCCCTCTGCTCGACATCCGCGGTCTCTGCATCTCCGGCCGCTCCGACCGGCGATGGCATGAAATCGTCAAGGGTGTCGATCTGGTGCTGCGCCGCGGCGAGATACTCGGCCTGATCGGCGAGAGCGGCGCGGGAAAGTCGACGCTCGGCCTTGCCGCGATGGGCTATACCAAGGCCGGCTGCCGGATCGAGCGCGGATCGATCCGCTTCGACGGGCAGGAGCTTGTCGGCGCGCCGCCGGCGACGCTGCGGCGCCTGAGGGGCGCGCGCATCGCCTATGTCGCGCAGTCGGCGGCCGCCGCGTTCAACCCGGCCTACCGGCTGATCAGCCAGTATTGCGAGGGCCCGGTCCGGCACGCCCGCATGTCCCGCCGTCAGGCCGAGGCCGACGCGGTCACGCTTTACCGCGAGATGCACCTCCCCGATCCCGAGGAGATCGGTTTCCGCTACCCCCACCAGGTCTCCGGCGGGCAGTTGCAGCGGGCGATGACGGCGATGGCAATGTCCTGCCGGCCGGATCTCATCATCTTCGACGAACCGACGACGGCCCTGGACGTCACCACCCAGATCGAGGTGCTGGCAGCGATCCGTGCGATCGTGCGCGATCACCAAACGGCCGCCATCTACATCACCCACGATCTCGCCGTGGTGGCGCAGATGGCCGACCGGATCAAGGTTCTCCTGCGCGGCGAGGAGGTCGAGGAGGCCGACACCCGCGCCATGATTGCCGATCCGCGCGAGCACTACACGAAATCGCTCTGGGCTGTGCGCGCCTTCCGGCGTGCACCAGCGCCCGTGCCGCTGCGCCGCGACGAGGCGCCGCTGCCGCTGCTCGCGCTCCGCGGCGTCAGCGCGCGGTATGGCGCGCTTCCGGTGCTGAACGACATCGACCTCACGGTCCGGCGCGGCCGCACCCTGGCGATTGTCGGCGAAAGCGGCTCGGGCAAGTCGACGACGGCCCGCGTCGTCATGGGCCTTCTGCCGCCCTGCCGGGGCGCCATCGACTTCGATGGCCAGCCGCTGCCCGCCGCCTGCCGCGACCGTCCGCGCAGCCTTCAGCGGCGGATGCAGATGATCCATCAGATGCCCGATACCGCGCTCAATCCCCGCCATCGCATCCGCGAGGTGATCGGTCGGCCGCTGGAGTTCTTCCTCGGCCTCAGGGGCCGGGCGAAAGAGCGCCGCATCCGCGACCTGCTGGACCAGATCGAGCTTGAACCCGACCGTTTCATCGACCGGCTGCCGGCCGAGCTTTCGGGCGGCCAGAAGCAGCGCGTCTGCATCGCGCGCGCGCTGGCGGCCGAGCCCGATTTCGTCATCTGCGACGAAGTCACCTCGGCGCTGGATCAACTGGTGGCCGAAGGCATCCTGCGGCTGCTCGACCGGCTCCAGCGCGAGATGGGGCTGGCCTACATGTTCATCACGCACGATCTGGCAACCGTCCGCTCGATCGCCGACGAGGTGGTGGTGATGCAGAACGGCCGGATCGTCGAACAGGGGCCGAAGGACGAGGTGCTTGCGCCGCCCCATCACCGGTACACCGAGCTTCTGCTTTCCTCCGTGCCGGAGATGGACCCCGACTGGCTCGACCGGCGCCTTGCCGCACGCAGCCGCGGTGCGGACCGCTGACGGCGTCGGCCGGGGATCGGGTTTTAATAGCCGCGGGCGCTCCGCTTTTCCTCTTGCAGCATTCGGGAAATGCGAATTGCCGGCGCCGGAACGCGGCTCCTAAAACGGACCACCGGGAACTGCGCGATGCAGTGGCAGTGCCGCCCAGTCACAACGGGGCGCAAAAATCACCAACAACAAGGGAGGATGTCATGACCTATGGAACGAACCGCAGATCGCTTCTTCTTGGCGCGGGCGCAATCGGTGCCGCCGCCGCACTTGGGTTGTCGCCGCGCCGCGCCCGCGCGCAGGAGCCGGTGAAGGGCGGCACGTTCCGCCTTGCCATCGCTGACTTCGACACCGCCGAGACGCTCGATCCGCAGGTCAACGAGTCGCGGTTCATGATGAACCTGCAATACCAGATCCGGAACTGCCTGATCGAGATCGGGCCGGGCGGCGTGCTGGTGCCGGAACTGGCGACCGAATGGGCGGGCAACGCGGATTCCACCGTCTGGACATTCAAGCTGCGCGACGGCGTCGAATTCCACAACGGCAAGACCATGACCGCCGATGACGTGGTCTGGTCGATCAACCTGCACCGCGGGGCCGACACGATTTCGGAGGTCAAGTCGCTGATCGCGCAGGTCAGCGACGTCAAGGCCACGGCGCCGGGCGAGGTCTCGGTGACGCTGGCCGCACCGAATGCGGGCTTCGCCTCGCTCATGTCGCTCGTCAACGTGCTGATCGTGCCGGCCGACGACCGCAACTTCGACGCCGGCATCGGCACCGGCGGCTTTATCCTCGAGAACTACGAGCCCGGCGTCCGCAGCCTGGCCAAGCGCAACCCGAACTACTGGAAGGAGGGCCGCGCGAATTTCGATACCGTCGAGTTGCGCGCCATCTCCGACGTGAACGCCCGCACCACCGCCCTGCAGACCGGCCAGATCGACGCGATGAACTTCGTCGATTCGACGACGGCGGGGCTGCTTGAGGCGATGCCGGGCGTTGCGTTGGTCCGCACCCTCGGCAAGCAGCACTATGCCTTCAGCATGAACTGCACGGCGGCCCCCTTCACCGATCCAGAAGTGCGGATGGCAATGAAGCTCGCCATCGACCGGCAGGAGATGCTCGACAAGATCCTGAGCGGCTACGGCTCGATCGCGAACGACCAGCCGATCTCGACGGCCTATCAGTATCACAACCCCAACCTCGAGCAGCACGTCTACGACCCCGACAAGGCGCGCGCGATCTTCCAGAAGGCCGGACTCGAAGGCACGGTCCTGCCGCTGCATGTGGCGGAAACCCCCTTCACCGGCGCCACCGACATGGCGCAGCTCTATGCCGAGCAGGCCGCACGCGCAGGCATCACCATCGAGGTCAAGCGCGAACCCGAAGACGGATACTGGTCGAACATCTGGGGCAAGGCGCCGATGTTCGCCACCAAATGGTCCGGGCGTGTCAACGAGGACGTGATGCTGTCGCTGTGCTACGCGAGGGACAGCATCGGCACCTGGAACGAGACGAGCTGGGACAACGAGGCCTTCAACACGGCGCTCGTCGCGGCGCGCGCGGAAAAGGACGAGGCCAGGCGCAAGGAGCTTTACTGGGAATGCCAGGCGCTCGTCAGCGCCGATGGTGGCATGGTTGCACCGGTCTGGGCCGATTTCATCGACGCCACCTCCGACAAGGTCATGCACGGCGAGGTCGGCAACGACTGGGAGCTTGACGGCGCCCGCGCGTCCGAACGCTGGTGGTTCGCCGCCTGATCCCGCCCGGTCCGGGTGCGGCGCTCCCCCGCGCCCGGACCGCCCTTTTCGCGGACCCCGCCCGATGACCGAGACATTCACCGCCAGCCGCGCGCCCGAGGTCATCGATGCGCTCCGGCCGCAGTTCGGCGACCGGCTGCTGACCAGCCGGGCGGCACGCGAACAGCACGGATCGGGGGAAAGCTGGCTGCCCGTCGCACTACCCGATGCCGTGGTCATGGCACGATCGACCGCCGAGGTGGCGCGGGTTCTTGCTGCCTGCAGCGTCCATCGGGTTCCGGTGATTCCGTTTGGTGCCGGATCGTCGCTCGAAGGCCAGATCATCGCGACAGAGGGGGGGATCAGCCTCGATCTGTCCGGCATGAACCGCATTCTCGCCGTTCATGCCGCGGACATGGACTGCCAAGTCGAATGCGGCGTGACCCGGCAGCGGCTCAACGAGGAATTGCGCGAGACCGGGCTGTTCTTCCCGGTCGACCTTGGCGCCCACGCGACGCTCGGCGGCATGGCGGCCACCCGCGCGTCGGGCACGACCACCGTGCGCCACGGCTCGATGCGCGACCTCGTGATGGGGTTGACGGTTGTGCTGCCCGACGGCCGGATCGTCAGGACCGGGGGCCGCGCGCGCAAGTCCGCCTCCGGCTACGACCTGACGCATCTGTTCGTCGGCTCGGAAGGGACGCTCGGCGTGATCACCGAACTGACCCTCAGACTCCATGCCCAACCTTCCCTGCGCCAGTCGCTTCTGGCGAGCTTCCCCGATCTTCAGAGCGCGACGGAAACCGTCGTCGCGGCGCTTCAGACCGGGCTGGCGCTGAACCGGATCGAACTCGCCGACGCGCTGCAGATGACGGCGATCAACCGCTATTCGCACGCCGGCCTGCCCGAGACGCCGACATTGTGGGTCGAACTTGTGGGCTCCGAGATTGCGGTTCCTCACGATCTCCGCCTGTTCGAGGAACTCGCGCAGGAGTCTGGTGTCATCGGAATCCGGCGCGCCGACACCGCCGAGGCGGCCAATCGCCTCTGGAGCATCCGCCACGGCGCGCTTTATGCCGCCCGTGCGCTCAGGCCCGGGATCAAGGGCATCTCGACCGACGTCTGCGTGCCTGTCTCGAACCTGCCCGACTGCATCGGCCGGATTCAGCGGGTGATCGCCGCAACCGGCCTCAAGGCGCCGCTGATCGGCCATGTGGGCGACGGGAACTTCCATCTCGTCCTGCTGTTCGACCCCGCAGATGCGGGCGAGACGGCGGCCGCCCGGCGGATCAACGAAACGCTGGTGGACCTGGCCCTGTCGATGGGCGGTACCGCGACCGGCGAGCACGGGGTGGGCCTTGGCAAGAAGGCCTACATGGCGGCCGAGCACGGTCCGGCGCTCGATCTCATGCGCGTGATCAAGCGCGCGGTCGATCCGGCGAACATCATGAATCCGAGCAAGATCTTCGACCTCTGACCGGGAAAGGACGCCCATGACCGATGAGGACGCCACCGCCGACGGCCATCTGATCCGTTCTGAAATCGCCAGGCTGCCCGACTACAATGCCGGGCTGGCCCTCGAACGGTTTCGCGCGATCTACGGCCTCGACGCCCGCGGGAAGCTCGACAGCAACGAGAACCCGCTCGGTCCGTCACCCGAGGCGATCGCCGAAATCCGCAAGGGCGCGGCAACCGTCGGGCGCTATCCGGATGCGGCGAACACCGCGCTGCGTGCCGCCATCGCCACCGCGACCGGCGTCAGCGCGGAACAGGTCATCATCGGCAACGGATCCGAGGATCTGATCGGCGCGATCTTCCGCACGGTGCTGCGGCCCGGCGATCGTGTGGTCACGCTGTGCCCCAGTTTCGGCCTTCATGAATTCGGCGCGCTCGCCTGCGGCGCGACGGTGGAAAAAGTACGGTTCGGTGCGGACTGGCGGTTTCCGCTCGCGGCACTCAGGGTCGCCCTTGCCCGGCCGACCCGTGCGCTGATCTTCTCCTCGCCGAGCAATCCGGCGGGGCCGGCCATCGCGGCGGACGAACTCCGCGACCTTCTCGGCGCGGCGCCGGGTGACACGCTGGTGATCCTCGACGAAGCCTATCTGGAATATGTCGCACCAGAGCTGCGCTTCGACGCGCTGCCGGTTCTTGCCGAAGCAGGACGGCCGTGGATCGCGCTGAGGACGTTCTCCAAGGCCTACGGGCTCGCCGGGTTGCGCGTGGGCTATGGAATTTCCTCTGGCGCCGGCCTCGTCCGGGCGCTGATGAAGTCGCGCAATCCTTTCGGCGTCAACGCACTGGCGGGGGCGGCGGCATTGGCGGCCCTCGCCGATGTCGCGCATCTTGCGAAGGTGACGTCCTTGGCACGCGCCGAACGTGCACGGGTTGCCGGGGTGCTGGCGGCGAAAGGGTATCGTGTTGCCCCGAGCCAGGGCAACTTCCTGTTCTTCGATACCGGAGGGGCCGCCGGCGATCTGGCGGAGGCTTTGCGTCGCAAGGCCGTGCTGATCAAGGCGTGGCAGGAAGAGCCATTCCGCAACTGGGCCCGTGTCACGATGGGAACCGCGGCGGAAAACGATGGCTTCCTTGCCGCCCTGCCGGAATCGGATCGTCCGTGCGCAGCCCCGCACGGATCGCGGTGAGGCGCGTTCGCGCCTCACGCCCGGGGGTCGACCTCCGTTGGTCCGGTTTTCAGAGGTAGAGGTTTCGGACGGTATTGTCTTTGAGGAGTTCCTGGCTGGTACCGGTTGCGGCGATGGCGCCTCTGAGGAGGAGGTATCCGCGGTCGGCGAGGGCGAGGGCGGCTTCTGCGTTCTGCTCGA
>JAUQYB010000022.1 GCA_030837825.1 Albidovulum sp. | reverse complement strand
GCCCGATCCGAAATGGGTGATCGCGGTCGGGGACTGCGGGCGCGATGGCGGCTGTTTCGCCGGCAGCTATGCCGTTGCCGGCGGGGTGGCGGCGGTGGTTCCGGTCGATCTGCATATTCCCGGCTGTCCGCCGACTCCGACGGCACTGCTGCAGGGGCTTATTGCGCTGCTTTCTGCCGCGAACGGGCAACCTGCACGAAGCGCGTGAGGGGGTGCCATCGGCTGGCTCCGCCCGCCATGTCCGGTCTGCCGGAACCCGCCAGACGGTCGGCATCGGGTTGGCGGGGGCGACGGTCCGTGACATAAGGCCGTCGCAAAGATCATTGGATCGCCGGCCCTCGGTTCGTGCCCCGGGGGGCGGCCGGCGAGGAGAAGCGGGGGAACGGATGATACGGCTTGCATGTGTCAGCATCAACGGGCGCGGCGGGGGCGGTCGCTTTCTCGCCCGCGTCCCCGCCCGGCCGGAGGCCGCCTATGTCGGCTGACGCGCCTCTGATCGCCATCCTCGTCGTTTCGGACCGGGCCTCGCGGGGCGAATACGAAGATCGCGGCGGCCCCGCGGCCGAAGAGTGGCTGCGCCGCGTGGTCGTGTCGCAGGTCCGCATCCTGCGCCGCATCGTGCCTGACGGCCGCGACACCGTCGCAGCCGCCCTGCGCGGGCTTGTCGACACCGAGGGGGCGGACCTCGTCCTCGTCACCGGCGGCACCGGACCGGCGCCGCGGGACGAAACGCCCGAGGCCGTCGCCGCCGTGATCGACAAGCACCTGCCCGGCTTCGGCGAGGCGATGCGGTTTGCAAGCCTTGCCGAAGTGCCGACGGCGATCCTGTCGCGGCAGGATGCGGGCATTCGCGGACGGACGCTGATCGTCACCCTTCCGGGCAAGCCCGCGGCCATCGCCACCTGCCTCGATGCCGTGTTCCGCGCGGTTCCCTATTGCCTCGACCTGATCGGGGCGGCGCGGATCGAGACCGATCCCGCCCATTGCGCGGCCTTCCGCCCGAAGTGATCCCGCCCTGAGGGCGCATCCGGCCCGGGCGCCGTGCGGGCGGTGCGGGTTGCGCCCTTTCCTTCCCGGGCGTCACTGCCGTGGCAGTTTCGACATGCGTCGCCTCGGCGCTGCGTCGCGCTTCCGGGAGCACTGTCGATGACGCTTTCCTCAGTTGACTATACAACCATATGCAATTAGCTTGATTCCAGTTCGCTGTGAGGGAGGAGGGCAACTGCACGCAATCTGACAACACCGCCCATCGCGGCCCTGTCAGCGGCGGCATTTGCGGCCCAAACAAGAGAACCGGCAATAATATGCCTGTATTTCAATAGACTATCTGGACCAGCAGGGAGACGACCATGAAGACGATGATGCTTGCCGTTGTTGCCGCCTTCGCCGCCACGGCGTCAGCGGCAATGGCTGATGAATGTCTAGATTCGATCAAGGAGAAGGGCCTTATGCTGTCCGGCAACGGGCTGATGGGCACCAAGCCGTTCATCTGGAAGAACGAGGACGGAACCTATGGCGGGTTCGAGTGGGAGCTGTTCCAGGAGGTCGGCAAGCGGATGGGCATCTCGAAGGTCGATCACGAGATCACCGAATGGAGCACGCTGATCCCCGGGCTCAAGGCCGGCCGCTGGGATGTGATCTTCTCGTCGATGTCGGCGACGCAGGAACGCATCCAGAGTGCGGGGATCGACTTCTCGAACCCCTATTTCCTGCTGCTCGACTATGTGATCGTCAAGGACGACTCGCCCATCAAGTCGGTGGACGACCTGAAGGGCAAGATCCTCGGCTCGACGCTCGGCACCAAGGATTCGCTCAACGCCCACATGCTGGTCGACCAGGGGAAGGCCGGCAGCGTGCTGGACTTCAACACCTTCGGCGAGCCCTTCGTCGCACTTCAGAACGGCCAGGTGGATGCGGTGATCCTTGACCAGGGCACCTTCGCCGGCCAGCAGGAGGAACTGGGCAACATGCGCATCGTCGGCGATCCGATCTACTACTCGGCCCCCGCCGAATGGGCCGAAGCGGAAGCCAAGGCGCCCTACATCCTCGGTTCGATCGCCGTGGGCGTGCGCCGCGAATGCCCCGACCTTCTGGCCGAGATCAACAAGGCGCTGGCCTCGATGGAGGAAGACGGCACCCGCAAGGCGATCCTCGAGAAATATGGCATGTGGGCCGACTATCAGGCCAAGCTGATGAAATAGGACGGGCCTTCGGGGGAGTGAACCGGCATGTATGAATTCTTCTTCGATCTGATACCGGAACACTTCCCCTACCTGCTGGAAGGGGCGGTCGTCACGCTGGAGCTGTCGATCCTCAGCATGGCGATCGGCATCCTTCTGGGGCTGGTGATCGCGCTGGGGCGGCTGTCGGGGCGCTGGTGGCTGGAATGGCCGCTGCGCGCCTATGTCGAGATCTGGCGCGACGTGCCGCTGATCGTGCAGCTTCTGGTGATCTACTTCACCCTGCCGACCATCGGCATCGTCCTGCCCGGCTTCTGGGCCGGGATCCTCGGGCTCAGCCTCAACATGGGCGCCTACCTCTCCGAGGTGTTCCGCGCCGCGATCCAGTCGATCGACCCCGGCCAGCGCGAGGCCGGCTTGTCGATCGGCATGTCGCGCAGCATGATCTATGGCCGGGTGATCCTGCCGCAGGCGCTGCGCATCGCCATCCCGACGGTCGGCGGCTACTTCATCTCGCTTCTGAAGGACTCGTCGCTGGTGTCCTTCATCGCGGTGAACGAGCTGCTGCGCCACGGCTCGATCCTGATCAACAACACCTTCCGCAGCATGGAAATCTACATGATGGTCGCGATCATCTACTTCATCATGAGCTTTGTCGCCTCGCGCCTCGTGATCAGGATCGAACGGATCCTGACACCCGAACACCAGCGGGCGGCGCTGCGGGCGGGGGCGGGCGCATGAACGACGAACCGATCCTTCAGGTGCGCGGGCTGAAGAAGTCCTATGGCGCGCTGACCGTGCTGAAGAACATCGACCTGACCGTGCACCAGGGCGACGTGACCTTCCTGATCGGGCCAAGCGGCGGCGGCAAGTCGACGCTGCGGCGCTGCATCAACGTCCTCGCCCGGCCGAACGGCGGCGAGATCCGCTTCGACGGCCAGCGGCTGTGCCACGACGATCAGGGGCATTTCCGCGTCGCGCCGGAAAGGGAATTGCGCCACGCGCGCAGCGAAATGCCGATGGTGTTCCAGCATTTCAACCTGTTCGCCCATCGCACGGTCCTGGAAAACGTCATCGAGGCGCCGGTGCATGTGCAGCGCCGCCCGCGGGCCGAGGCAGTGGCCGAGGCGATGGAGACGCTGGCGCTGGTCGGGCTGGCCGAGAAGCGCGACCATTATCCCGACCAGTTGTCGGGCGGGCAGAAACAGCGCGTCGCCATCGCCCGGGCGCTGGCGATGAAGCCCAAGCTGATTCTGTTCGACGAGCCGACCTCGGCGCTTGACCCGGAACTGGTCTCGGGCGTGCTCGACACCATCCGCTCGCTGGCCGAACGCGGCATGACGCTGATCGTCGTCAGCCACGAAATGGGCTTCGCC
Organism: Albidovulum sp.; assembly: GCA_030837825.1. GTDB lineage: Bacteria > Pseudomonadota > Alphaproteobacteria > Rhodobacterales > Rhodobacteraceae > Albidovulum. The sequence goes on along the minus strand of JAUQYB010000022.1, from coordinate 246 downwards.
CGCAAGCTTGCCGATCGCATCCACTTCGTCTGCGACGGGGTGCTGATGGAATCGGGTACCCCGGACGAGATCTTCGCCCGGCCGAAGTCCGAACGGCTGGCGAACTTCATCCGCACCGTGAGTCACTGACCATCGGGGGGCGGGCGGCGTTGCGCCACGCCCCGCCGTCCCGCCCGTGCGGCCAGCACGGGCAGCGCCCGACCCGCCCCCCGGGGCGGGCGCTTCTCGCCCACCCCGCGGGCCGGG
>JAUQYB010000144.1 GCA_030837825.1 Albidovulum sp. | reverse complement strand
CCCCCTTCGCGCAACTGAGCCAATAGGGGCCCCGGCGGGTCTTCGGCCGCCGCCGTCACGATGATCCGGTCGAAGGGCGCCTGGTCGGGCAGGCCGTGGCTGCCGTCGCCGGCGATCGCGGTGATGTTGGTCAGGTCGAGCCTGCGAAAGACCGTCTCGGCCTCGCGCACCAGCCGCCGGTGGCGGTCGATGGTGTAGACCCGGCGGGCGAGAAGCGACAGGATCGCGGCCTGGTAGCCCGAGCCGGTACCGACCTCGAGCACCTTGTCGCGGGGGCTGACCTCGAGCGCCTGGGTCATCAGCCCCACGACCGAGGGCTGGCTGATCGTCTGGCCGCAGGCGATCGGCAGCGGCATGTCCTCGTAGGCGCGGTCGGCGAAGATGCCGGTGACGAAGGCGCCGCGGTCGACCGTCTCCATCGCCGTCAGCACCCGGGCGTCGGTGACCCCCTTGGAGCGGAGCGCATAGAGAAAGCGCATCTTCCGCTCGGCGGTGTCGCTCATGCGAGCCGCGCCTCGAGATCGGCGAGCGTGTCGTGGGCGGTGAGGTCGGCGCGCATCGGCGTGATCGAGATGTAGCCGTCGAGATTGACCGCCACATCGGTGCCGGGCGCCGTGGGCGCGTGCTGCGGCCCGCCGGTGATCCAGAGGAATTTCTTGCCGGCCGGCGAGATATGCGGCTCGACCCCGAAGAAGGTGTCGGTCCGGTAGCCCTGGGCCGCGACCTTCATCCCTTTCACGTCGCGCCCCGCGATCGGCGGGAAGTTCACGTTGTAGAACAGCCGGTAGTCGCCCTTGTCCCAGACGCCCTTGTCGAGAAGCGCCCGGACGACGGCGACGCCGTGATCGCGCGCGGCCTCGAAAGGGGTCTCCAGTTCCTCGGTCAGCGGTCCCATGAACTGCGACAGCGCGATCGCGGGCAGGCCCTGGAGCGCCGCCTCCATCGCGCCGCCCACGGTGCCGGAGTAGAGCGCGTTCTCGGCCGCGTTGTTGCCGCGGTTGACGCCGGACAGCACGAGGTCGGGGCGGTCGCCCTGAAAGACGTCGTAGAGCCCCGCCAGCACGCAGTCGGCCGGGCTGCCCTCTGCCGCATAGCGCCTTGTGCCGAGCTTGAGGATCATCATCGGGTGGGTGTAGCTGATGCAGTGCCCGACGCCCGACTGTTCGAAGGCGGGCGCGACGGTCCAGACCTCGCCGCCGGGACCGGCGATCTCGCCCGCGATGGCGGTGAGGACATCGCGCCCCGGGGCGTTGATGCCGGCGTCGTTGGTGATGAGAATGCGCATGCCCGGTGCCCCCGTTTCTCGCCTCCTGATTAGACGAGCCGGACGGGGGCGTAAAGCAGCCGGGCGCGCGCACTCGCGCGCGGCCTCCGGCGGGGGTATTTGGGCAACGAAGAAGCCGCGGTCAGAGGAGCGCCAGGAGCCTTTGCGCCTCGTCGTGGATCTCGGCGAGCCCGGCGCGATCCTCGCCGGGGAAGAAGCGGGCGCGGGTGGCGGTGGGCATCGGGCGCGGCGTCTCGATGACGACGCGCGGGCCGATCTTCCGCGTCTCGGTCTGCCAGCTTCTCGCAAGCGCGATCTGCGCGGCCTTGGTCGCGCCGTAGGCGCCGAAGAACTTCTCGCCCGCGCGCGGATCGTCGAGGAAGAGCGCGGTGCCCCCGGCCGCGCGCAGCAGCGGATCGAGCAGCGGGATGAGCGTGGCGGTGGCGCGCAGGTTGGTGGCGATGGATTTCTCCATCGCCTTGCCGTCGACATGGGCGGCGGGTGACAGGGCCGCGGCGTGGACCGCCGCATGGGCCCAGAGGCCGAGCCCGCCCCAGCGCGCCCCGATCGAGCCGGCGATGTGTTCCATCGCGCCCTGGTCGGTGACGTCCAGGGGCGCCAGCGTCGCGGTGCCGCCCGAAGCCCTGATCCGATCGTCGAGCTCCTCGAGCCCGCCGACGGTGCGGGCGACCGCCAGCACATGCCAGCCGCGCGCGCCGAGCGCTGCGGCCAGCGCGAAGCCGAGGCCCCGGGAGGCGCCGGTGACGAGGGCGAGGTTTGCGGCGGATGTCTCGGTCATGGCGTCCCTTTGGCACCGCCGGCGGCGGCGTGCAAGGGGCCGGCCGCAGCGAACGATTGAGGGAACGATTGACAGGGCGCCGCGCTGCGGCGAAATTGCGCGCCGTATCTGACAGAGGAAGGAACGCCAGATGACCCTTTCCAAGGCCCTCGTGCCGACGCAATCGCTGCCCGTCCGTGCGCTCATGGTGCTGGGCGGCTCGGTGTTCATCGCGCTGGCCGCGCAGGTCTCGGTGCCGATGATCCCGGTGCCGATGACGCTCCAGACCCTGGCGATCCTGATCGTGGGGCTGGGATATGGCGCGCGGATGGGCGCGCTGACCGTCATGGCCTATCTCGCCGAGGGCGCGATGGGCCTGCCGGTCTTCGCCAACGGCGGTACCGGCCTTGCCTTCGCCGGACCGACGGCGGGCTTCCTTGTCGGCTTCGTCGGCATGGCCTGGGCGGCCGGCTTCGCCGCCGACCGTGGCGTCAAGGGGGCGGTGCCGGTGGCGCTGGTGGCGCTCGCCGTGTCGGCGCTGCTTTATGTCCCGGGGCTCGCCTGGCCGGCGCTGGTCATGGGCAAGTCGATGCCCGAGCTGCTGTCGGGCTGGATGCTGCCTTTCCTCGCCGGCGACGCGGTGAAGGCGGTCATCGCCGCGCTCGTCGTATCGGGCGGCTGGGCGGCGCTGAAGAACCGGGCCTGACGGATGGGCGGGGGCGCTGCCCCCCGCATTCCCGGGAAGAATTCCACCGGAATGAAGCAAGGGGCCGCTCAGGCGGCCCCTTCGTCATGAAGCCGTGCGAGTGCCGCTTCGCAGAGGCCGAGCGGCTCCCACTCGCAGTCCCGGCAGATCGTTTTCAGACTGCCCGGCGGCACCTTGGCGCGGATCCGCGCCTTGGCCTCGCCCCAGGTCAGCCGGTCGCCCGGCGCGAGAGCGAGAGCGGCGGCATGGGCGCGGTCGAGCCCCCCGATCTTCGCCTCGTTGGTGCAGAGCCGGCCGCGCCTCCTGGGGCAGGGGGCGCAGATGTCGTCGGTGGCGCCGGTCACCTCGATCACCGTCGCGTTGCCGCCCGCCGCGCGCAGCCGGCCCGCGATGATCGCGTCCATGTTGGCGGTGAACCCGGGCGAGTAGCCCTTGCCCTGATAGCCGAGCGAACAGAGCAAATGGTGCGGCCGGAAGCGGAGCGGATCGCCGCCCTTCACTCGGCCGCCTTCATCGTGAAGCCGTTGGCGATCTGGTCGGCGGGGGCCACCGGATAGTCGCCCGAGAAACAGGCGTCGCAATACTGGGGGCTGGCCCTGTCGCGCCCCTTCGCCGCGCCCGCCGCGCGGTAGAGCCCGTCGAGCGAGATGAACTTGAGGCTGTCGACGCCGATCCAGTCGCGCATCTCGTCCTCCGACATCCGCGCGGCCAGAAGCTTGTCGCGGTCGGGCGTGTCGACGCCGTAGAAGCAGGGCCAGGCGGTGGGGGGCGAGGCGATGCGGAAATGCACCTCGGCCGCACCGGCATCGAGGATCATGTCCTTGATCTTGCGGCTCGTCGTGCCGCGGACGACCGAATCGTCGACGAGGATCACCCGCTTGCCGGAGATCAGCGGGCGGTTGACGTTGAGCTTGAGCCGCACCCCCATGTTGCGGATCTGCTCGGTCGGCTCGATGAAGGTGCGGCCGACATACTGGTTGCGGATGATCCCCATGCCGAAGGGAATGCCGCTTTCATGGGCATAGCCGATTGCCGCCGGGGTGCCGCTGTCGGGCACCGGGCAGACCAGGTCGGCCTCCACCGGCGCCTCGCGGGCCAACTCGACGCCGATCTGCCGGCGCGTCTCGTAGACCGAGCGGCCGCCGAGGATCGAGTCGGGGCGCGAGAAATAGACATGCTCGAAGATGCAGAAACGGGGCTTCGCCGGGGCGAAGGGATGCGAGGAATGGACGCTGCCGCCCTCGATCACCACCATTTCGCCGGGTTCGATCTCGCGGACGAACTCGGCGCCGATGATGTCAAGCGCGCAAGTCTCCGACGCAAGCGCATGGCCCTCGCCGATCCGGCCGAGCACGAGCGGGCGCACGCCGAGGGGGTCGCGCACGCCGATCAGCTTCGTCCGGGTCATGGCGATGATCGAGAACGCCCCTTCGACCGCGCGGAGCGCGTCCTTGATGCGTTCGGACAGCGTCTTCTGCATCGACCGCGCCATCAGGTGGATGATGCACTCGCTGTCCGACGAGGACTGGAAGATCGCGCCCCGTTCGATCAGGTCGCGGCGGAGCTGGGTGGCGTTGGTCAGGTTGCCGTTGTGGGCGATGGCGCAGCCGCCGATGGCAAACTCGCCGAAGAAGGGCTGCACGTCGCGGATCGCAGTGGCGCCCTTCGAGCCGGCGGTGGAGTAGCGGACATGGCCGATGGCGAGGCTGCCGGGCAGGGTCGCCATCACCTCGGCCTTGGTGAAGGTGTCGCGGACGTAGCCGAAGCGCTTGGCGTTGTTGAAGCCGTGGGCGGGGTCGTAGGCGACGATGCCGCCCGCCTCCTGTCCGCGATGCTGGAGCGCGTGCAGCCCGAGCGCCACGAAATTGGCGGCATCTGCGACGCCGATCACGCCGAAGACGCCGCATTCCTCCTTCAGCTTGTCGTCGTCGAAGGGGTGGGCGAGGTGTCGGCGCATCGCGCGTGTCTCCGAATCCGGCCGAAAGGGAATCGTCCCCCATTTAGGCGCAGATGCCGCCCATGTCACGCCCGCGTCACCGGGATATGATGCGCCCGGAAGGTTCCGGGGGCATCCAAGGCGTTGCGAAGTGCTCCGGGCCGCTCAGTTCTCGGGGGCGGTGAGGGTTTTCGCCCCGGTGCCCTCCGTCGCGCTTCCGGTTCCGCCGTCGATCGCGGTGGAGGTCGGCGCGCCGCAGTCGCCCACGAGCTCCTGGTAACGCGCAAGGATCCAGCCCGGCGCGTCCTGCGGCACTTCCGCGTTCAGCCGCTGTTCCAGCGAGGAGAAGATCTTCGCGGACTGCGACTTGTCGACGACCGGGACGGTCGCGCCGGTGAGGACGCGGGCGTAGACGACGAAGGCCACCGCGACAAGGAGGATGCCGCGCAGGACGCCGAAGAGAAAGCCGAGCCCCTGGTCGATGCCGCCAAGCGCGGAGCGCTGCACGGCCGAGGAGAAGAGCGGCGTGAAGATCGACATGACGATGAGCGCCAGCGCGAAGACCCCGGCGAAGGCGGCGATGATCGACAGTTCGCACGAATCGCCGAGGAACTTGTCGAGGACGGGGATCTGCTTGACCAGCGGCTCGGCCTGCGGCGCGAAGATGAAGGCGAGCACCGCGGCCGCGATCCAGCCGGCGATGGCGAGGATCTCGCGCACGAAGCCGCGGCTGTAGGCCAGGATCGCCGACATCAGGATGATGACGGCCACCACGGCGTCGACGATGGTGAAACCTTCCATGCCCCTCGCTCCTCGTTCTCAGCCCGCGGCGAACATCTCGCCGACAAAGGTGGTGAGATCGGGCATCTTGCGCACCCGCATCCCGTCGCCGAGTTCGATCTTCGAACGTTCCGGAGCGACCGCTTGTGAGAAACCAAGTTTTTGCGCTTCTTTCAACCTGTTTTCCGTCTGACCGACGGGCCGGAGCGCCCCCGAGAGGCTGATTTCGCCGAAGATCACCATGTCGGGGGGCAGCGCCGTGTCCTCTCGCGCCGAGAGGAGCGCGGCCGCCACCGCGAGGTCGGCCGCCGGTTCCGAGACGCGCATCCCGCCGGCGACGTTGAGGAAGACGTCGAGCCCGGCGAACGGAATGCCGCAGCGGGATTCGAGGACGGCGAGGATGGTGGAAAGCCGGCCGGCGTCGAGCCCGACCACCGTGCGGCGCGGCGTGCCGAGGGGCGAGGGCGCGACAAGGGCCTGGATTTCGGTGAGCACCGGCCGGGTGCCCTCGATCCCGGCGAAGACCGCCGAGCCGGGCACCGCCAGCCCGCGTTCGGACAGGAAGAGGGCCGAGGGGTTCGCCACCTCGGCAAGCCCGCCGCCGGTCATCTCGAACACGCCGATCTCGTCGGCCGGGCCGAAGCGGTTCTTGACCGCGCGCAGGATGCGGAACTGGTGGCCGCGCTCGCCCTCGAAGTAGAGCACGGTATCGACCATGTGCTCCACCACCCGGGGCCCGGCGATCTGGCCCTCCTTGGTGACATGGCCGACGAGGACCACCGCCGTGCCGCGCCGTTTGGCGAAGCTCACCAGCTCGTGCGCCGCGGCGCGGACCTGGGCAACCGAGCCGGGCGCGGCCTCGACATGGTCGGCCCAGATCGTCTGGATCGAGTCGATGATCGCGAGATCGGGGCGGAGCGCATCGAGCGTGGTCAGGATGTCGCGCAGGTTGGTCTCGGCGGCAAGCTGGACGGGGGCGTCGGCAAGCCCCAGCCGCTGCGCCCGCATCCGCACCTGCGCTGCCGCCTCCTCGCCTGAAACATAAAGGCATTTCAATCCATTGCGGGCGAAACTTGCGGCGGCCTGGAGGAGCAGCGTCGATTTTCCGATGCCCGGATCGCCGCCGACAAGGATCGCCGATGCCGGCACCAGCCCGCCGCCGAGCACGCGGTCCAGCTCCGCCATCCCCGAGGCGGCGCGGGCGGGCGGAACCTCGTCGGTGGCGAGGGTCGAGAGCGCGATCACCCGGCCCTTCGCCGCCCCGAGCGTCTTCGCCGCCGGGCCCGCCGACAGCGGCGCCTCCTCGACGATGGAGTTCCAGGCGCCGCAGGCCTCGCAGCGCCCGGCCCATTTGCGGTGGACCGCGCCGCAGTCCGTGCAGGTGAAGGAGGGGGCCGCTTTCGCCATGCGCCCTTCCTGCCCGATGGCGCGAGGGCAGGCAAGGGCCGAGGGGGCGCTGCCCCCGTCCCGGACCGGGTCCGGGACTCCCCCCGGGGTATTTCGGCAACGAAGAAGGCCGCGCGTCAGCCTGCGTCGGCGGGCCGTTGCGCCCGTTCGGTCAGGGTGGAGACCGCAAGGGCCGCGAGGATGCAGCCGGTGAAGAGCCAGAGCCCCCAGGCGGTTTCCAGCCGCCCGACGCCGACGCCCTTGGCGATGACGATGTAGAGCGCGATCAGGAAGACGTCGGCCATCGCGAGCCGCCCGAGCAGGTGCAGGGCGCCGTGGAGCCGCGGCGAGGCGAGGTCGAACTGCACCAGCGCCAGACCGATGGTCTTCAGGTAGGGCGCGAAGATCGCGAGGAAGGTGACGAGAAGCGCCAGCGCCACGTCCTTTTCCCACAGCGCCTGGAGCCCCGTGACGACGGAGATTTCGTCGAGGTCGAAGAACGGCAGGAGCCCCGCGCGCAGCAGCGGCGCGAACCACGAGAGCGGGAAGAGGACAAGGAGCGAGAGATTGGCGAGGCGCAGCATGGCCCGCTTCTACACCGGCGGGGCGGGCCGACCAAGGGCGGTCAGTAGGCCCCGCGACGGCGCCGGCGCCCGAAGATCTGCACCGCGATCCAGAGCCAGAAGCAGCACCAGGAGAGGAGCGCCGCCAGCGCATGGCCGGCGCCGAGCACGGCGCCGTCGCCGGCCATTGCCCACAGCGTCGCTCCGATCACCGCGAGGTTGACGACGATCACCCCGGCCGAGACGGCCGCGCCTGCGGCGAGCCAGCCGGAACTGCCGCCCTTGCGGCGCAGGGCAAGGCCGCGCCGGAGGCAGGCCGAGAGGCTTGCGGCCGGCGGCAGGCAGAACAGCACCGTCATCAAGAGGATCAGCGGCAGCGCGCCCTGAGCCGAAGCCATGCCCGTGTCTCCAGCCCCACCTTGGATCCAGCCTAGGGAAGGGGCGGGCCCAAGTCAAATTCCGGGGAAAATCGGGCGGATCGCCGCCGGCCCGGAGGCGCCCGCTCAGCGGACCGCAGCGATCGGCCCTTCCGCCCGGCCGTGGATGAACTGCTGGACGTAAGGGTCTGGGGTCGTGTCCATTTCCGTGATCGGCCCCGTCCACTGGATGACCCCGTCATGGAGCATCGCCACGCGATCGGCGATGGCGCGGACCGAGGTCATGTCGTGGGTGATTGTCATCGCGGTCACGCCCATTTCGGTCACGATCTCGCGGATCAGCTCGTTGATGACGCCGGCCATGATCGGGTCGAGCCCGGTGGTCGGCTCGTCGAAGAAGATGATTTCGGGCTCGGCGGCGATGGCGCGGGCAAGGCCCACGCGTTTCTGCATGCCGCCGGAAAGCTCGGCGGGGAAGAGGTCGGCCACCTCGGGCTTCAGCCCGACGCGGCGCAGCTTCTCGATGGCGATGGCACGCGCCTCGGCCTTCGGCCGCTTCAGCGAGCCGCGCAGGAGCCGGAAGGCGACGTTCTGCCAGACCGGGAGCGAATCGAAGAGCGCGCCACCCTGGAACAGCATCCCGAAGCGGGCGAGGAAGGCGTCGCGCGCGCCGGTCGCAGCGTCCACGCCATCGACCGCGATGGTCCCGCTGTCCGGATGAACAAGGCCTAGGATGCATTTGAGAAGAACGGATTTTCCGGTTCCGGACCCGCCGATGATCACCATGCTCTCGCGCGACGGAACGGTCAGGGTCACGCCCCTCAGGACGCGGTTGGGCCCGAAGGCCTTGTGGACATCCGAAAGCGTGATCATGCGGAGAAGAAGACCTCCGTCAGGATGTAGTTGGTGGCGAGGATCAGGACCGAGGCCGCGACCACGGCGGACTTCGTGGCGCCCCCCACGCCCTGTGCGCCACGCCCCGACTGCATGCCGTAAAAACAGCCCATCAGCGCCACGATGAAGCCGAAGGCCGCGCCCTTCCACAGGCCCGAGGCGACGTCCCAGAACTCCAGGAACTCGCGGGTGTTCTTGAGGTAGGTGGCCGGGTTGAAGTCCAGCCGGTTCACCCCCACCAGATAGCCGCCGAAGATGCCGATGCTGTCGCCCACCGCCACCAGGACCGGCACCGCGAGCGTGGCGGCGAGGACCCGCGGCACGGTGAGGTATTTCATCGGATGGGTGGACAGCGTCACCAGCGCGTCGATCTGTTCGGTGACCTTCATCGTGCCGATCTCGGCGGCGATCGAGGAGGCGACGCGCGCCGCCACCATCAGCCCGCCGAGAACCGGGCCAAGCTCGCGCACCATGCCGATGGCGACGATCGAGGGCACCACGCTTTCCGCCGAGAATCGTGCGCCCCCGGCGTAGATCTGCAAGGCCAGCGCCCCCCCGGTGAAGAGTGCGGTCATCCCCACCACGGGCAGGCTGAACCAGCCGATCTGCATCAGCGCGTGGAGGAATTCCTTCGGGTAGAACGGCGGGCGGAAAAGGTGGCTGACCGTCTCCACGGCAAAGAGCGCCAGCCGGCCGAGGGTGGCGAGGCCACCCAGCACCAGCCGCCCGAGCGCGGCCAGGGGGGCGGTCACGAACGCGAGAAGGCTCATGCCGGGCCCCCGGTGTAGCGCCGGGCATAGCGGGGCCCGAGCGCGGTCAGCATCTCGTAGCCGATGGTGCCGGCGGCTGCGGCGAGCTCGTCGATGCCCTGATGCGGCCCGAGGATGTCGAACGCGTCGGGCACTTCGGCCAGGTCGGTGACGTCGACGGCGATCAGGTCCATCGAGACGCGGCCGACGAGAGGGCAGGCGGTGTCGCCGGCGAAGACGCGGGCCCGGCCGGCGAGCGACCGGTGGAGCCCGTCGGCATAGCCCGCGGCCAGCGCCGCGACACGGGCCGGCCGCGCCGCCGTCCAGGCGTTGCCGTAGCCGACGGTCTCGCCCTCGGCCACCTGGCGGACCTGGACCACCGGCAGCGACAGGCGCACCACCGCGCGCGCCTCGGTGAAAGGGGCGCCGCCATACAGGCCCACGCCGGGGCGGGTGAGATCGAAATGATAGTCCGGGCCGAGCAGGATGCCGCCGGTGGCGGCGAAGCTGCGCGGCACGTCGATGCCGCCAGTCATCTGCCGGAACCGCTTCAGTTGCGCGGCATTCATCGCATGGCCGGGCTCGTCGGCGCAGGCGAGATGGCCGAGGATCAGCTTCGGCCGCGCCGCCAGAAGTGCCGGCACCAGCGCCCGCCAGTCGGCCTCCTTCAGCCCGAGGCGGTTCATCCCGGTGTCGAGCTGGATGCCGAAGGGGTGGTCGGGCAGCGCGGCGAGGTGACGGTGCGCCTGTTCCGGCGAGGCCAGCATCGGCGTCAGCGCCGCGTCGCGCAGCCCCGCCGCATCGCCCGCCATGTGACCGGTCAGGATGAAGATCTCGGGTTCCGGCCCGAGGATGCCGCGCAGCCGCGCGCCCTCGGTGGTCTCGGCGACGAAGAACCTGCGCGCGCCGGCACGGGCGAGCGCCGGCGCGACCCGTTCCGCCCCCAGCCCGTAGGCATCGGCCTTGACCACGGCACCCGCCTCGGCATGGCCGAGGGCGGCGAGTGCGCGCCAGTTGGCGGCGATCGCGCCGAGGTCGATGGTGAGGACGGGCTGCGCCATGCGCGGTCTTGTGGCAGGCGGACAGGATGCTGGCAAGCGCTTTGCGGGGCTGCTCAGGGCAGGGCGGGATAGCCCATCCCCTGCCACATCCGCTCGCCGACCCGGCAGTCGTAGGCGGCCTTCTGGACGCGGATCAGCCGCTCGGGCGGGGGGCCGGCGATCTCGAGCACGAGCTTGCGGGTGACCGCATCGGTGAAATCCCGCCAGTCGGTCACCGGCACGACGAAGGCGCCGGACCCGCCGATGACGCAGTTCGCATAGTAGGCGTCGAGATCGTCGAGCCGCCAGGCCGCGCCGCGCCCGTCCCGCGTCATCAGCGGCAGGCCGTTGATGGTGATGCCGCGCGCCAGCGCCGCGTCGCGCGCCTCGGTCACCAGCCCGCCCTGGTTGTTCGGCCCGTCGCCGGAAATGTCGATGACGCGGCGGAGCCCCTCGAAGCGGTTTTCGTCGAGAAGGGATGCGCCGTGGCGCAGCGCCGCCGCGATCGAGGTGCGGCTTTGCGTGACCGTCCGGTTCGCCAGCAGCGTGGCGGCGAAGGCGGCGAGATCGTCGTGGCGGGTGATCAGCGTCCAGTCGCGCACCGTGGTCTGGCGGCTTTCGCCCGCCCATTCGACATAGGCAAGCGCGATCCGCCCGGTCATCGTGCGGCCGAGCGCGGCGGCGACCTGGCCGCTGGTCAGCGCCTCGGCATAGCCCCGCCGCTGGATCTCCAGCTCGGCCGGCGACATCGAGCGCGAGACGTCGACCAGCAGCAGAAGCTCGAGGTCGACCTCCTCGGCGCGCAGGCGTGCGGCCAGCACGGCGAGGAGAATGAGGACGAAAAGCGCGAGCCGCATGGCCCGAAGCGTCCCGCGCGGACGGGTGGCTGTCGAATCACATTCGCGCGCGGCGGCTCAGAAACCGGTTTCGCGCTGCTGCCAGGGCCTCACGAGGTTGCCGAAGCGGGTGAAGCGGCCCTCGAACGACAGTTCCACCGTGCCGATGGGGCCGTGGCGCTGCTTGCCGATGATCACCTCGGCGCGGCCGTGGACCTGTTCCATGACCTCCTGCCACTTCGCCATCGCCTCGAGGTCGTGGTCGCCGGGCTTTTCCCGCTCGCGGTAGTATTCCTCGCGGAAGACGAACATCACCACGTCGGCATCCTGCTCGATCGAGCCCGATTCGCGCAGGTCGCTGAGTTGCGGGCGCTTGTCTTCGCGGCTCTCGACCTGGCGGGAAAGCTGGGAAAGCGCCACCACCGGGATCGAAAGCTCTTTCGCCAGGGCCTTGAGCCCCATCGAGATTTCGGCGATCTCCTGGACCCGGTTGTCGCCCCTGCCGGTGCCGCGCAGAAGCTGGAGGTAGTCGACGAAGACGACGTCGAGCCCATGCGTGCGCTTCAGCCGGCGGCAGCGCGCGGCGACCTGGGCGATCGGCAGCGCCGGCGTGTCGTCGATGTAGAGGGGGCAGGTCTCCAAGGCCTTCGCGGCCTCGACGAAGCGGCGGAACTCGCCTTCGGTCATGTCGCCGCGGCGGATCTGCTCGGAGGGCACCTCGGAGGCTTCGGAGAGGATCCGCGCCGCAAGTTGCTCCGCCGACATCTCGAGCGAGAAGAAGCCCACGACGCCGCCGTTCACCGCGCCTTCGCTGCCATCGGGGCGCTGGCCACGCTTGTAGGCCCGGGCGATGTTGAAGGCGATGTTGGTGGCGAGCGAGGTCTTGCCCATCGACGGCCGACCGGCGAGGATCAGCAGGTCGGACGGGTGCAGCCCGCCGAGCTTCTTGTCCATGTCCGCAAGTCCGGTCGAGATACCCGAAAGCGCCCCGTCCCGCTGGTAGGCGGCAAGCGCGTTCTGCACCGCCTCCGTCGTGGCCTTCAGGAACGACACGAACCCCTTTTCGGCCGTGCCCTGTTCGGCAAGCGTGTAGAGCCGCTGTTCGGCTTCGGTGATCTGCTCCTTCGGGTCGTTGTCGACCTCGACGCGGCGGGCGCGGTCGGTGATGTCCTGGCCAAGGCGGATCAGCTCGCGACGCACCGCGAGTTCATAGATCATCTGCGCATAGTCGCGCGCGGCAAAGGCCGAGATCGCCGCGCCGGCGAGACGCGCGAGATAGGCCGGCCCGCCCAGCGCCATCAGCGCCTCGTCATCCTCCAGATAGCCCTTCAGCGTCACCGGAGAGGCCAGCGCGTTCTTCTGGATCCGCGCCACGGCGATCTCGAAGATGCGCTGATGCACCGGCTCGAAGAAGTGCTCGGGCTTCACCAGGGCGGCGATCCGGTCGTAGATGTCGTTGTTGGTCAGGATCGCGCCGAGAAGCTGCTGCTCGGCCTCGATATTGTGCGGAAGCGCTTCGGCCTCGGGCCCGGTCTTCACCGGCCGGATCGTCACAACGTCGTTCATTCTGTCCCCCGTCGTCGGCCAAGGGATATGCGCGATCCCGCTCTCCGGCGCAAACTGTATATTGCTGTGGATGGCCGGTGGATAACCGCATCACAACAAGATGGTGCGGGATCCGCGCTTGCGCTGTCAACATCTGGCGTGGGCGCGCCCTTGGGTTGCGGCCCGCTTCCGCCGACGTCGCGTCAGACCTTGGCGCGCGCGGCCTGCCAGGGACGGGGGTTGGCAAGGAATTCCTCGACCTCGTCGAGCGTCGCGCGGTCGAAGGCCGCCGATTCGCGCGCCTCGGCGAGGACGTCCCACCAGGTGCACAGATGCAAAAGCGTCACCCCGTGCCCGGCCAGCGTCTCGACCGTCTCGGGAAAGATGCCGTAGTAGAAGATCACCGCGGTATGGGCGCAGCTCGCCCCCGTCGCGCGGATCGCGTCGACGAAGGAGAGTTTCGAGCCGCCGTCGGTCGCCAGGTCCTCGACCAGAAGCACCCTCTGGCCCTCGCTCATCACCCCCTCGATCCGGGCGTTGCGGCCGTAGCCCTTCGGCTTCTTGCGCACATAGGTCATCGGCAGCGCCAGCCGCTCGGCCACCATCGCGGCGAAGGGGATGCCCGCCGTCTCGCCGCCGGCGATGTTGTCGAAGGCCTCGAACCCCGCCTCGCGCATCACCGTGACGGCGAGGAAATCCATCAGCACCGACCGGATGCGGGGATAGGAGATGAGCTTGCGGCAGTCGATGTAGGTGGGCGAGGGCAGGCCCGAAGCGAGCGTGAAGGGCTCGGCCGCGTTGAAATGCACTGCCCTGATCTCCAAGAGCATCCGCGCCGTCAGGCGGCCGATTTCCTCTTTCGGCGGGAAGGCGGTCGGGATCATCTGGTTTCCTCTGCTGCGTTCATCTTGCTGCAAATACCTCCCGCGGAGCGTCCGCGGCAGGGGGCGGGAGCCTCCGGCGGAGGTATTTCGGGCAAGATGAAAGGGTCAGTCCTTCACCTGCCAATAGACCGGAAAACCCGGGTTGAAAACCGTCACCGGCCCGGCGCCGGTCGTGATCTTCTCCGGCCACCGGGCCGGTTCGCCGGTCCGTTCCAGCGCGATCCGGCCCTCGTTCGGGGCAAGGCGGTAGAAGGCTGCGCCGTTCAGCGAGGTGAAGCCTTCCAGTCGGCCGAGCGCGCCCTCCTCCTCGAACACATGGGCGAGGAGCGCCATCGTGTTGGTGGCGGTGAAGCAGCCGGCGCAGCCGCAGGCGTGTTCCTTGAGAGGATCGGGATGGGGCGCGGAATCGGTCCCGAGGAAGAAGCGCGGCCCGCCCGAGGTCGCCGCGGCGCGGAGTGCGAGGCGATGGGTTTCGCGCTTGGCGACCGGCAGGCAGTAGTAGTGCGGCCGGATGCCGCCGGCGAGGATGTGGTTGCGGTTGAGGATCAGGTGGTGGGTGGTGATCGTCCCGGCGAGGGTGTCGCCGCCCTCCTGCACATAGGCCACGCCCTCGGCCGTGGTGACGTGTTCGAGCACCACCCTCAGCCCCGGCGTGGCGCGGCGGACCGGATCGAGCACCCGGTCGATGAACACCGCCTCGCGGTCGAAGATGTCGACCGCAGGATCGGTCACCTCGCCGTGGACGCAGAGCGGCAGGCCGATCGCGGCCATCCGTTCGAGCACCCCGCACACCCTGTCGAAGTCGCGCACGCCGGACTGCGAGTTGGTCGTGGCCCCGGCAGGATAGAGCTTCACCGCCCTGACGAGCCCGCCTGCGGCGGCCGCGGCGACGTCCTCCGGGTCGGTCGTCTCGGTGAGGTAGAGCGTCATCAGCGGCTCGAACGCCATGCCTTCCGGCAGCGCGGCGAGGATGCGGTCGCGGTAGGCTGCCGCCTGCGCCGCGGTGACCACCGGCGGCACCAGGTTCGGCATGACGATGGCGCGGGCGAAGTGGCGGGCGCTTTCGGGCAGCACCGCCTCCAGCATCGCGCCGTCGCGCAGATGGAGGTGCATGTCGTCGGGGCGGCGGAGCGTGATCGAGGTCATGGCCGAAGCCCTAGCGCGTTCCGCCGCCGGTTTCCATCGCGCCGGAAGGGCAGGGCGGAAATATCGCGAAGGCCCGCAGGTGGACGACGATTTCCTCACCCCTCGCGTCCCCGCTTTGCTAGTCTTGGGTCTGCCCGGCGGCTGCGCCGGGCCATCAACGGGGAGGGAGTTCCATGTGTCATGCCTGCGTGATCGAAGGTGTCAGGAAATCCATGCTGTCGCGGCGCGGCCTCTTGCGGGGTGCGGCTGCCGCGGGGCTCGCCAGTGCAGCGGCAGGAATAGGCTCGGCGCGGGCCGCGCTGGCCCAGGCGAAAGGCACCGCGGTCGACCTGACCCATGCCTATGACGGCAGCTTCCCCACCTTCGACGGCAATCCCGGCATCGTCTTCGAGGAATCGGTGAACTTCGACGCCTCGGGCTACCAGATCTGGAAGCTGACGATCTACGAGCACACCGGCACCCATATCGACGCGCCGATGCATTTCTCCAAGGACGGCGCCTCGGTCGATGCGCTGCCGGTCGAGAACCTCGTGGCGCCGCTCTGTGTCATCGACCTGACGGCGAAGGCGGCGGAGGATGCCAATGCGACGGTGCTGCGCGAGGATATCGACGCCTGGATTTCCGCCAATGGCGCGATTCCGGCCGGCGCCTGCGTGGCGATGCATTCGGGCTGGGCGGCGAAGCTCGGCGATCCGTCGTTCCGCAACACGCCCGACGGCGCCTTCGCCTTCCCCGGCTTCTCGAAGGAGGCGACGGACTATCTCGCGGAACTCGGCGCGGCCTCGATCGGGGTCGACACGCTGTCGCTCGACCCCGGCAATTCGGCCGATTTCGCGGTGCATTACTCCTGGCTTCCGGGCGGGCGCTTCGGCATCGAGAACCTCGCCAACCTCGACAAGCTGCCGGCCGCCGGGGCCACGATCTTCATCGGCGCGCCGAAGCACCGGCCCGGCACCGGCGGGCCGGCCCGCGTCGTGGCGGTGGTCTGATGGCGGTGGTGCCGATCCTGTCGGACGAGGCGGCGGGGGCCGAGGCCCGCGCCGTCTTCGCCGACATCCGCGCAAAGCGCCAGACCGACTTCGTCAACAACTTCTGGCGGGCGCTGGCCCATGATCCGGCGCTCCTGAAGGCGACGTGGGAGCGGTTGCAGGCGGTGATGGCGCCCGGCGCGCTCGATCCCCTGACCAAGGAGATGATCTATGTCGCGGTCTCGGTCGCGAACGGCTGCGGCTACTGCATCCATTCCCACACCGCCGCGGCGCGGGCGAAGGGCATGACCGAGGCGCAGCACGGCGAGCTGCTGGCGGTGATCGCGATGGCCAGCCAGACCAATGCGCTGGCCACCGCGTTTCAGGTGCCGGTCGATCCGGCGTTCAGGACGGAGGACAAGCCATGACCCGATATACCGGCGGCTGCCAGTGCGGTGCGGTCCGCTACGAGGTGGACTGCAGCCTCGACGATCCCGTCGCCTGCAACTGCTCGCGCTGCCAGAAGCTCGGCTCGGTCCTCGTCTTCGCCCCGCGCGCGGCGTTCCGGCTGCTGACCGACGAGGCGGCGCTGGCCGAATACCGTTTCAACCGCAAGGTCATCCGCCACCTCTTCTGCCGCACCTGCGGCATCGAGAGCTTCGCCTGGGGCGAGATGCCGGACGGCACGCAGATGGTTGCGGTCAACGTCAACTGCCTCGACGGGGTGGAGCCGCGATCGCTCTCGCCGCGGCTCGTCGACGGGCGGTCTTTCTGACCCGCGGGGGGTGATCGCCGGAACGTGTTCGCGGCTGCGGCGATCCGGTGCTATCCTGCCAGCCATCCATTCCGCACCGCCCGGGGGGCCGCAAACACCGCTGTCGACCTGCGCGCTCCGGGCCGCGGGCAGAACGGAGGGAGGCGTGTCATGACCAACACCATCGGCAATCCCCTGTCCTGGGGCACGAGGATGCTTGGCGAGGCTGGCCGCGACATCGGCAGGGTTGCCCACGAACTGGGCGGCGAGGCGATGCCCCGGCCGCGGGTCCGACGGATCGGCCCGGCCGACCTCCGGGCGGCGCTCCGCGACGGGGTCGCGGATCTGGCCGCGTCCAGGTCCGACGTGATCGCCGCCGCGGTGATCTATCCGGTGGCTGGCGCCTGTCTGATCTGGATCGCGCTCCACCGCGACCTTCTGCATCTTGCCTTCCCGCTTCTGGCCGGCTTCGCGCTGGTGGGCCCCGCGGCCGCGGTCGGGCTCTACGAGATGAGCCGGCGGCGCGAGGCGGGGCAGGCGGTCTCCTGGGTCGACGGATTCGCGGTGATCGCCTCTCCGCGCATCGGGGCGATCCTGGCGCTGGCGCTCGGCCATCTTGCCGTCTTCGTCCTTTGGCTCCTCACCGCCAACTGGGTGTTCCTGGCAACGATGGGACCGACAATGCCGCCATCGGCGGCGCAGTTCCTCCGCGAGGTGCTGACCACGCCCGCGGGCTGGGCGATGATCGCCATCGGCCTGCCGCTCGGCTTTCTCTTCGCGGCGCTGGTGCTGGTGACCAGCGTGGTGTCCTTCCCGCTGCTGCTCGACCGGCCGGTGGGCCTGCCCGTCGCGGTCGTGACCTCGGTGCGGGTCGCGCGCGAAAGCCCCGCAACGATCGCGCTTTGGGGGCTGGTCGTCGCCGGGGCGCTGGTTCTGGGCGCCTTGCCCTTCATGGTCGGGCTCGCGCTGGTGATGCCGGTGCTGGGACACGCGACCTGGCATCTCTATCGCCGGGCCGTCGGCTGAGGGAAATTCCGCCGAAGCCGCGCCGCCCGCCACGCCGCACTTGCCTTGGCGCCGCCGCCCGCGCAGACTCGGGTGCGAGGAAACCGGCAGGATCGGGCAGAGGCATGAAGCGAATTGCACTTGGCGCGGCGCAGGTTGCGGCACTCGTCGCGGGCCTTGCGGGATGCGTGCGGGATCCGGGCTTTACCGGCGTCGCCGGGGTGCGCGAGGCGACGGCGGCCGAGGTCGCTGCCTGCACCTATGTCAGCGATATCCGGATGAAGCCGGGCACCTATGGTCTTCTCGCGGATCAGGGGGTGAAATACGCCCGCAACACGATCATGGCCGATGCCCGCGATGCCGGCGCCGATACGGTCGTCTTCGATTCCGTCACCCCTGGGGGGGATGTCTACGAATTGCACGCGGTCGCCTACCGCTGCTGACGGCGGGCGAGGGCGGGACAGGCCTCGCCTCAGCGCGGCGAGCCGGGCAGATGAACCGGGGGCAGCCGCTCCCCGGCCGCGGCGAGCTGGCTTTCGATCTGTTCCAGCCGCGTCCTGAACCTCGGTGCGTCGAGCCGGTTCACGACGTTGCGGCACAGAAGCGCGGCCAGCAGGGCGCGCCCGTCCTGATCGAGCCGGCCGAGCAGGTTGCGCAGGTAGGGTTGGTAGTTGCGCCGGGCCCGGTAGAAGGTGCGGAAAAGCTGCGCGTCGAAGGCACCGGTGGCGGCGGCGGCCAGCACCGACGGCAGGACGCGCATCTGATCGAGCGCCTCTCCGGGGTCGCGGCCAAGGTTGCGGCAGGGCAAGAGCGTGACATGCGGGCGCGCGAACAGCGCCGCGTGCATCGCATCGAGCGTGTGTTCCGGGTCGAAGATCACATAGACCGGCCCCGCGCCCTCGGTCATGTCTGGGGCAAAGCCGTAACGGTCGGTGAACGAGGTGCGGCGCAAGTCCTGAAAGCGCGGATCCCAGCCGGCGACGCGCGGGTCGAGCGTGGCCTGCGGCGCGGCGAGGATCACCGTCGCGCCCGGTGCGGTCACCGAAAAGGCGGCGGCGGCATAGCCGGCCATGCCCGCGCCCCAGAACACCACGCGGTCGAAATCCTCGAAGAAGGCATCATCGACCAGCCGGTCGAAATAGGCATAGACCGCCGGATCGCGATACCAGGTGTCGGAGCGCGCGATCAGGCCGAGGTGCGACCAGCCGCGCCCCTTGGCGATGGTGTATCCGAGGGGAAGCTGGTCGGGCTGGCCGGTGCGGATCGACGCCGCCGTCTCGAAGGTGACGATGAGGGTCGGGCTTTCGTCTAGGAAGAAGGCGGCATGCTTCCGGCCCAGCCACTGGAAGTAGCCGGCCTCCTCGCCGATCTCCTCCAGCCTGGCGAACCAGTCCGCATCGGACAGAGCCCGCGGATCGGCGGTGCTCCCCTCGTTGTCCTGCATTGCCCCAGCACCCGTACACTACCCGTTCACCAATCTGCGGTGCCGGCCCCGGCTCGTGCAAGTTTGCAGAAAGGTCGCCGTTGAAAATACTGAACATTTTTCGGGGCACTGTTTCCGGCCCCCGGCCTATCCATTTCGGTCGCCGTCATCTGTTTCCGCCGCCGTGCGGGTCGCGTAACCGGCGATGATTCCGTGCTCTTCCGTGGAAAGAACGCGGCTCGGCCCGGTCATCATCAGCCGCCCGAAGAGGCCGCGCCAGTCTTCGCCGCGCATCAGCGCGTCGAATCGCCTGTGCCGCCAGGCAACGGCGGCGGCGTGCAGGGGCCCGAGCACCGGGTCGGCCGCCAGTTCCGCCCGGATCGGCGCCGCGTGCGGCGCAAGCGCCAGGATCGTGCGGTCGTCCTCGGCGCAGAAGTTGCGCTCCACCCAGTAGGAGAGGCCGGTGGCAGAGGCCTCGCGGTTGGCCCGGCCGCGGTCGCATTTGAGGACATAGCTTTCCATCGCGCCGAGCGCGTAGTGGTTGAGCTGCGCCAAGGCGTAGTTGTCCTGCCCGTAGTCGGAAAACACCCGGCCGGTGTGGAAGGCGGACCTCAGCCGCCGGCCGGAGCCGTCGAACCAGCGCTGCGCCGCAAGGCGCGCCGGATCGGGCTGGCGCGGGCGGTGGACGCCGAGCCGGCGGTAGCTGCCGTCGTTGCGGAAGAGCGTCTTGAACATCGCCGCCCGCCAGGGCCAGCCCATCACCCTGGGCGCGGCCCGCAGGAACTGCTCGGGCACCGGCCGGTCCTCGTAGCCGCGGATGCCGCAGTTGCCGAAGAACCGCCAGGTCAGCGGGATCGCCGTCGCCTCCGGCAGGGCGGACAAGAGCGCCTGCACCGTCCGGTCGCCGGCGTGGACATTGACGAACTCGTCGATGTCGAGGACCAGCACCCAGTCTGCTGCCGCCTTCAGCGGATGGTCGTCGGCGCGCGAAAGCGCGGTCCATTGCGGGCCCTTGGCGTGGGGGCCGTCGTTGCGCACATGGGCAAGCCAGCCCATCGCGTCCAGCCGGTCGAGCATGGCATCGGCGCCGTCCTCGCAGTCGTTCGAGAAGACCAGCATATCGGTAAACCCGGCCGCGCGGTGGTGGGCAAGCCAGTCGAGCAGGAACGCGCCTTCGTTCCGCACGGTGAGGACGGCGAGGATTCGGGGCTCAGTGCGCGGCATCGGCCGGGGGCTCCACGGTGAAGAAGAAGCCGGGCGGCAGGTCGCGCCGGTGCAGGTCGGGGGGCACCACGCCGGGGCCCGCGTTGAACACCGCCGCGCCGAAGACCGACAGCATCCGCGACAGCTTCTCCATCCGCTCGCCGGTCAGTTCGGCGTAGAAGGCGGCATAGTCCGGCCGGGCGTGAAGCTCGGCGATCTTCGCCCGGTGCGCGGCGACGGCGGCCTCGTGCGCCTGGGCGATCTCGGGGTCGGCCAACAGCCGGTCGAACTCGGCCCGCGCGGCGGGGATCATCCGCCGGATCGACAGGTCTTCCCCGGCGTTGTGGTTCATGCGGAACCAGTAGGTCAGCCCCTGGTCGCGGTCGACATGGTTCACCCGGCCGCGGTCGCGCTTGACGAGGAAGCTTTCGGCCGAGCGCACCGCGTAGTGGTTGAGCTGCACCCAGTCGTAGCCGTAGGTCTCCAGGCTCGACCGCCAGCCGTTGCGAGACATCCGCTCCGGCATCGGCCGGCCGGAGCCGTTGAGCCAGCGCACCTGATCCCAGAGGTCGGGCCGGAGCCCCTTCGGCCGGTGGACGCCGAGCTTGCGGTAGAGGTCGATGGTGCGGAAGAGCGTCTTGAACCCCCAGGCCTGGTGCGGCTTGCGGATCAGCTCGGGCGCGCAGAGCGGGAACTGTTCGGTGACGAAACGGTTCTCGAACCCGTGCACGTCGGCATTGCCGAAAAGCCGCCAGGTCAGCGAGATCATGTTCGCCTCGCCCATCAGCGCGTAAAGGCCGGCGAGCGTTCCGTCGCCGGCCCGGATGTTGATGAACTCGTCCACGTCCATGCAGATCGCCCAGTCGGCCGCGCGCAGCACCTCCTCGTTCTCGGCGGCCTGGAGCGCCGCGTGCTGCGGCATCAGGCCGGGCATGGCGCGGAACGGGTTGTCGCGGTGGCGGACGAGGCCCTTGGCTTGCAGCAGGTCGAGGAATCGGTCGGTGCCGTCGGTGCAGTCGTTGGTGTAGACAAGGAAGTCGGTCACGCCGATGGCGCGATGGTAGGCCAGCCATTCCAGAATGAAGGGTCCTTCGTTCTTCATCGTGGTGATGATGCAGGTCCGCGCCCCGGCCTCCCCACCGGCCTCCTCCCCGGCCTCCGCCGCGTGACGGGGTTCGGACACCGGCGGGCGGACCGGATCGGCGCCGAAGTGCCGCCGGGCGAGGTCGAGAAGTTCCGCGTCCTCGACGAGCGAGGTCTTGGGCGCGAGTTCCGCGGGCCTGCGCCCCGGCACCCGGATCGCCATCGCCCGCCAGAAGGGAACGACGATGCCGGCGTCGGGCCTTGCATAGGCGACGCGCAGCACCCGCCAGGTGTGGTCGAGCCCGGCGCGGTCGGGTGCGGCGCCCCAGCGGGCGATGCCGCGGCGGGCATCGAAGGGGCGGCAGATATGGTCGCCGAAGCCTTCCGCCGCGCCCGCCCGCAGCCGCCAGGGGTAGATGCGCCGGCCGACGAGCAGCACCACCCCGCCGGCGGCCTTTCGGCAGAGGTCGAAGGCCGAGGGCCCGCGCCCCCGGTCGGCGAGGAGGTCGGTGACGTCGAGGCAGAGGACGGCGCGGGCGCGGGCGAGGAAGCGCCACTTGGCGGCCTCGTGGATCAGCCCCTCGCCGAGCGGCGCACGCCAGGGATCGGCGGCGGGCCGCTCCATCCGGTCCTTGCCGGGCGCGTCGGGGGCGAGGAACGGGTGGCTTTCCGGCCCGAGCCCGGGCTTGCCGAGCGGCACCGGGCTTTCGAGGATCACCACGACGAGACCGGGCAGGGGGGCGAGAAGCGCTTGCAGGCGCCCGGCGAAGGCCTCGGGGCCGCCCGCGGGGCTGTCATCCGGCGCGCGGTTGATGATCAGCGCCCCGGTCGCGCCGTGGGCCGCCGCGTGGTAGCGAAGCCAGTCGGCCACCACCTCCGCCCGCTCCTCCAGCCGGAAGCCGAACAGGACGTTGCGCCCCGCGAGCAGGCCCCATTCCGCCGGGTTCGCCGTGACCCCGGCCGTGCCGCCGCCGGCGAGCGCGATCCGCGCGGGCGACGGATCGGCCCCAACATCGGCCACCGCCATGACCGCGCCCGACACCGCGCGCAACTCGCGGACCACGGCGCAGCCCTTGCGCGGGGTTGGGTCGAAGGATGCGGGCGCCACGCCGGCGCGGGTGAAGAGCCTGAGCGCCGCGCCCACCCCGTTGACGGCGGGGCAGAGCACCGCGTCGAGGAGCGGCAGCCCACCCGGCGCTGCGGCGGCAAGCTGCCGGCGGATCACCACGCTCGGGGGATGGTCAGTCATGCCTGCTCTGCCGTTCGGGACGCCGGTCTTGGGCGATAGGTAGCACGGGCGGGGGCGGTCAGGCAAACGCCGCGCGGCCCGGCGGGGACCCGAACCGCCCGGGGGCACGGACGGTTGGCAAGGCGCCCGATTTCGGCCAATCTGCCGCCAACCCGGCAAAGAAGGGGCGAGGCGGCAGTGGCACAGGACTATCAGATCTCGTCGCTCTGGATCGGCGGCGCGCTGAGCTTTCTCGAACAGCTCTGCCTCAGGTCCTTTGTCGACGCTGGCCATGCCGTCCGGCTCTACGCCTACGAGCCGATCCCGAACGTGCCCGATGGGGTGGAGATCGCCGACGCGCGCCCGGTCCTGTCGCAGGACGGGTTCCTGCGCCACGGACGCACCGGCAGCCCCGCGCTCCACTCCGACCTTTTCCGCTATCACCTTCTGGCGCAGTGCGACCGCACGATCTGGGCCGACACCGACGCCTATTGCGTCCGGCGCTTCGAGACCCGCACCGGCCATTTCTTCGCCTGGGAAAGCGAGGAGGGGGTGAACGGCGGCGTCCTTGGCCTGCCGCGCGACAGCGAGGCGCTGGGCCGCCTGCTGGACTTCACCGCCGACGAATACGCGATCCCCGGCTGGTATGGCGAGTCCTACCGGCGCGAGCTGGAGGCGAAGAAGGCGGCCGGCAGCCCGGTCCATGCCGGGGACCAGCCCTGGGGGGTCTGGGGGCCGCATGCGCTGACCCATTTCCTGAAGGAGACCGGCGAGATACGCCATGCCCTGCCGCGCGTGGCGCTCTACCCGATCGAATACCGGGACCGCAGGCTGATGCTTCGCCCCGGTGCCGACTTGTCCGCCCATGTCACCGACGAGACCTTCTCGATCCATTTCTACGGCCGCAGGATGCGGGCGCGGCTGGTGCAGAAGATGGGAGGCGTGCCGCGGCCGAAAAGCCTCGTCGGCCAGTTGCTGAAGAAGCACGGGATCGACCCGGCGGCGGCGCCGATCCGCGGCCAGGATGCCGGCGACGACGACGGGGATGACGAATGATCGAGGCCCCGGCCATCGACGAGCCGACGGCCGAGGCGATCCTCGCGCTCGGGCCCTGCCGGGTGGAAAGCTTCGCCGACGTGGGCGGCGGCGCGCTCGACCTTGCCCGCGCGCTTCATCACCGGCACGGCTGCCGCATCTACCTGGTGGACATGGGCAAGTCCGGCGCCTTTCCCGATGCCCCCTCGGACTGGGTCGCGCCCTACCTCGCCGCGCTGGAGGCCGCCGGCGTGCCGCGCGAGGCGGTCACCCGCGTCGGCTCGGCCGACGAGATCCGGCCCTGGGACGTGATCGCCAACTTCGGCGGCTTCGGCGATGCCTGGAAGGTGCGCCACCTCGCGCCGGTGCTGGAAGCGGGGCTTCACGCCGACAGCCTGATGTTGACCGACATCCGCAAGGGCTCGGGCAGCTATCCGTTCCTGAACGGCTACGGCGCCTGCGAGACGGTGGCGACGCGCGAGGATCGGGGGCGTAGGGTGACGCGGGCGCTGTTCCGGCCCGATCCGCCTGCCGCCGCCTCGATCGCGGCGGAGGACGAGGACTGGGCCGAGATCGCCCGCCGGCTTGCGGGGCCGTTCGGCTTCTATACCGACAACGGGATGCATTCCTTCCTCCACATCCCGCGCGACCCCTCGGTGCTTGTCGTCACCTTCGACAACCTCGACATCGCCATGACCAAGCGCGCCGACCGGCGGCCCTGGGGCTTCGAGTTCATCGAGAAGCAGGGCTGGTCGATGCTCGGCGTGATGGCGGCGGGCTGGACCTGGTATCGCGACTACTGGGCGATGGCAGAGTTCGACCGGCTGGCGCGGGAAGGCTTCTTCGCCCGGTTCGGCCGCGTCGTCTTCTACGGCGCCTCGATGGGCGGCTATGCGGCGGCGGCCTTCTCGGCCGCCTGTCCGGGGGCGGAGGTGGTGGCGATCAGCCCGCAATCGACGCTCGACAAGGCCGTCGTGCCCTGGGAGACGCGCTACCGCACGGTGTGGGACAAGGATTTCTCCGGCAAGTATGGCGACGCGGCGCTGGCCTCGGCCGCGGCGGCCCGGGTGACGATCCTCTACGACCCCTACGAGCCGCTCGACACCGGCCATGCGCGGCGCTTCACCGGCGCCAACGTGGTGGCGCTCAGGGCGCCGCTGATGGGCCACCGGCTCGGCTCCTCGCTTCTCCAGATGGGGATCCTGTCGGAGGTGATGCTGAAGGCGCTGGCCGGCCCGCTGACCGCGGGCGAGTTCTACCGGCTCCTCAGGGCGCGGCGCGACTTTCCCCGCTATCAGCGCGAGCTTTTCGAGCGCGCGGTGGCGCGGGGGCGACCCGATCTTGCCCGGCGCGTCGGCCGGTGGGTGCTTGCGCGGGGCGAGAATCGCTATATCCGGCTGGCGATGGCGGACCTCTGACCCCCGCAAGCGGAAAACGCGCAAGGATCGGGTCGCGCCGGCCGCTGCGGCGGCGCACCCTGCGGGCGGAACCTTCGGGGAGGCTGCGATGGACCTGATCTGCGAGGCGCTCGACAGCGATGTGGTGGCGGCGTTGCGCGCCGGCGGGCCGGATGCCCACGGCCGGCCGGCCGAACGCGGCGCAGTCTCGGATGGCGCGGGCGTGCCCTGCCGGCACTGCCTGCACGACGTGCCGGCGGGGCGGGAATACCTGATCCTTGCCCACCGGCCCTTTCCCGAACCGCAACCCTATGCCGAAACCGGGCCGATCTTCCTCTGCGCAGGCGGCTGCCGGCGCTGGCAGGGTGCAGGGGTGCCGCCGGTGCTGACGACGAGCCCGGACTACCTGCTGAAGGGCTATTCCGCCGGCCACCGGATCGTCTACGGCACCGGGCGCATCGTGCCGGCCGGCGAGGTTCCGGCCTACGCGGCCCAGGTTCTGGGCGAACCTCATGTCGCCTTCGTCGACGTCCGCTCGGCCCGCAACAACTGCTTCCTGCTTCGCATCCGCCGGGCCTGAGCCTCAGCGTCGCGCCAGCGCCGCGAAAAGCCGGTCGAGCCGGGCGGCCTCCTCGGCGGTGCCGAAGGGCGGGTTGACGAGGAAGAGGCCGGACCCGACCATGCCGTGACCCTCGCGCGCGGGCGGGAAGCGGACCTCGTGGCGAAGCGCCCTCGGCAGGGCGAGCGCCTCGAGCGCCGCGGCCATTCCCGCCTGCGCGCCGCTCGCCAGCACCGGATACCAGAGCATCAGCACGCCGACGTTCCACTTCGCATGGACCTTGCGCAGAAGCGCGGGCATGGTTGTGTAATCCTCTTTCACCTCATAGCTCGGGTCGATCAGCATCAGGCCCCGGCGCGGCTCGGGCGGCGTGGCGGCCAGCGCAAAGGCCGGCCCGTCCTCGCGCCGGACCTCGGCGCCGAAGGGCCGCATCGCCTCGGCGAGGGCCGCGTATTCCCGCGGGTGAAGCTCTGCGAGCCGCATCCTGTCGGTGCCGCGGAGCGAGAGCGCGGCGACGAGGGGCGATCCGGGGTAGGCGGTGTCGCCATACCGCGCCCGCACCTCGCCGAGAATGCGGCGGTAGGGGTGGTGGGGGGAAAACAGCGCCTCGGCACGGCCGATCCCGGCCGCCGCCTCGCCGGTCCTGGCCGCCTCGGGCGCGTCGAGCCGGTAAAGCCCGCGGCCCGAATGGGTTTCGAGATAGCTGAGCGGCTTGTCCTTCTGCACCAGATAGGCGAGCACCGCGGCCAGCATCGCATGCTTGTGCACGTCGGCGAGGTTTCCGGCATGGTAGATGTGCTGGTAGGACAGCATGGCCCCTCCCGATGGCCCCCCTGATCACACGGCGGGCGGCCGGAACGAAAAGGCCCTCCCGCCGGGGAGGGCCGCATGCGCCGGGATGCGGGGCCCTATTTCGGCCCGATCATCATCACCATCTGCCGGCCTTCGAGCTTCGGCATGTTCTCGATCTTGGCGATTTCCTCGACATCGGCGGCAACCCGCTTGAGCAGCTCGAGCCCAAGCTCCTGGTGCGCCATCTCGCGGCCGCGGAAGCGCAACGTGACCTTCACCTTGTCGCCCTCGCTGAGGAACTTCTTCACCGAGCGCATCTTGACGTCATAGTCGTGCGTGTCGGTGCCGGGGCGGAACTTGATTTCCTTGATCTCGATGATCTTCTGCTTCTTGCGCGCCTCGGCCTCTTTCTTCTGCTGTTCGTACTTGAACTTGCCGAAGTCCATGATCTTGCAGACCGGCGGCACCGCATTGGGCGAGATCTCGACGAGGTCGAGGCCAAGCTCCGCGGCCATGGCGAGCGCCCGGCTCGGCGTGACGACCCCGACGTTCTCGCCCTCGGCGCCGATCAGGCGGATCTCGGGCGCGCGGATGCGTTCGTTGATGCGGGGGCCCGTGTCGCGTTGCGGCGGCGGGGCGTTGTGCGGTCTGCGGGCTATGGCGGCGTTCCTTCTGTGGTGGCGGACATGATCGCGCGGATCGGCGCGCAAAATAGACGTCCGCCCCCCGGCTTTCAACCCGCAAGACTGCGGGGCCTTTCCTTTTCACGCCGTTTCCCCCATATCGCTAGGAGCGGCGCACCAAGCCGTTGATAGAGGGGCTTTATCATGAACAGAACCATCGCAATCCTCGCCGCCATCGTGGTGGTGATCGCTGTGTGGTACTTCGGCTTCCGCAGCCAACCCGAGGTCGTGCCTGAAGCGACCACGACGACCGAGACCGCGCCGGCCACGACGACCGAGACGACGACCGCCCCGGCCGCCACGACCGAGACGACGACCGCCCCGGCCACCACGACCGAAACGACGACCGCCCCGGCCACCACGACCGAGACGACGACCGCGCCGGCCACCACGACGGAGACGACGACCGCGCCGGCCACGACGACCGAGACGACGGCGGCCCCGGCGGGCGACATCGCCGCGCTGCTCGACCCGGCCACCTTTGATGCCGACAAGCTGATCGCGGCCGTCGACACCTCGACACTCGATGACGCGACGAAGACGACGCTGAAGACCGCCATCGAAGGCGCCCGCAACAACCCCGGCGCCGTCCAGGCGGTGATCGACCAGGTGAAGGCCGCGATGGGGATGTGATCCCCGCAGGACTGGCCAGACCAAGGGCCGCGCCTGCGGGCGCGGCCTTTTCGTTCCGCGCCTCCGGTGACGGCGCCGCGCGCCGCCCGGGCCCTCAGACGGCCAGCGACGTCAGCCTGATCGGCCGTCCCGAGAGGGCGAGATGGTCGAGCAGCGCGAAGGCAAAGAGCGCCTGTCCCAGCATCTCCATCGTCTCCTCGATCAGCACGAGCAGATAGTAGGCCGCGCCGAAGCCGAAGGTGGCGATCGTCCGGCCCTCGATCATCTCCACGACCAGCGCGCCGCCGACGAAGATGCCACCGGAGAGCAGGAACAGCCGGGCCGTGCGGCGGGGCAGGCGGCGCAGGAAGCCGAGGTAGCCAAACCCCACGATGGCGGTGAAGACCGATCCCGCGATGATCCAGGGGAAGGACAGGAACCCGCCCACCTCGTAGGCCGTCCCGATCCTGTCGCCGATCGCTTCGTGGATCGTGACCTGTTCGTCAAGCGACAGGAACGCGAAGATCGCCGCGAGGGAGAGCCAGGAGAGGGTGGACGTGGCCCCCCGCAACTGGTGGTTTGCCACGCCGTTCAGCACCAGGAGCACCATGTTCATCGCGATCAGCACGACCGAGAACCAGGTCGGCACCGAGCGTTCGTTCTGAAGCATGAAGTAGCGCGCGGCGCGGACATGGAGCCCGTCGGCGCCCTTCATCCCGTGGACGTAGACCGGCATCGACAGAAGATGCAGGAGCGCGAGAACGACGATGATCGCGGCAAGGGCCCTGAAGACGTCGCGCGGGGCGATGTCCACCCCCGCTTCCGCCGGCTGGACCCGGGCAAAGGACAGGTCCGCAGTCATGCCGAGGGCCTATGACTTTGGTTGCAGATACGCATTCCGTTACTCCGGCGGCGTTGATTCCCCGGAAGAACGGTAGCGCGCCGCGCCGGAATCACCAGAAAATCGCCCTTCCGGCGCCGGTCCGCCCGCGGGCGCCGCGCCTTCGGGAGACAATTCGCCAGCGGCGAAGTTTTTGGTGACCGATCAGATGCCGTCGCCGACGAAGGCCTTCTCGACGACATATTCGCGGGGATCGGAGTTTGCGCCCTCGCGGAGGCCGAAGCCCTCGAGCACCGCCTTGACATCGACGTTGAACGCGAGCGATCCGCAGACCATCGCCCGGTCGGTCGCCGGGTCCATCGGCGGGATGCCGAGGTCGGCGAAGACCTTGCCGGAAGCCAGGGTGTCGGTGATCCGCCCCATCCGCGGCGTCTCTTCCCGCGTCGTCGTCGGGTAGTAGAGCAGCTTGCCCTCCACCATCTCGCCGATCAGCGGGTCATCCTTCAGGCTTTCGACAAGCTGCCGGCCGTATTCCAGCTCGGCCGCGGTCCGGCAGGTGTGCATCATCACCACCTGGCCGTATTTCTCGTAGGTCTCGGGATCGCGCATCAGGCTGGCGAAGGGGGCGATGCCGGTGCCGGTGGCGAGGAACCAGAGCCGCTGGCCGGGCAGAAGCGCGTCGAGCACCAGCGTGCCCACGGGTTTGGGACGCAGGATGATCTGATCGCCGGCCCGGATATGCTGGAGCCGCGAGGTCAAGGGCCCGTCGGGCACCTTGATCGAGTAGAACTCGAGCTCTTCGTCCCACGAGGGCGAGGCGATCGAATAGGCCCTGAGCAGGGGCTTGCCGGCGTCGTCCAGCAGCCCGATCATCACGAACTCGCCCGAGCGGAAGCGCAGGCTGGCCGGCCGCGTGACGCGGAAGGAAAACAGCCGGTCGGTCCAGTGCCGGACGAAGGTCACGGTCTGCGCGTCGGGGAGGGTGCGGACGGGGGTGGCGGTGGTGTCGTTCACGGTTTTCAGATCGTTCATGCGAGCCCGGGCGCATTGCCGCCCGCCTTCCTTCTAGTCAGGTTTTTGAATTCGGAAAACCCCGCCGTCACGCGGTGAAGCGCGACCGATAGTCTTGCTCGCGCCAGCGGGCGCGGAACAGCCACTGTGCCTCGGGCTGGCGCGCAGCGAGGTCGTCGGCGATCTCGACCTCGTCAAAGCCGCAGCGCCGCGCCATCGCATACTGGTCGGCGATGATATGGCCCGTCGCCCTGAGCCGCCCGGCGTAGCCCAGGCCGCGCAGGTGCCGCGCGAGGGTGAAGCCGCGCCCGTCCGAGAAGGCGGGGAAGGAAACGCGGATCATCCCGACCCCGCCGAACGAGTCCGGCAGGGCATCGGGCGAGGTGTCGGAGGCGAGGTCGAGAACGGCGCCCCCATCGAAATCCTCGGCATGGAAGCCGTCGTCGCGCACGATCACGCTCATGCCGCGTTCTCCTTCGCATGGTCCTGCGGCAGCGGGCCGCGCACCACCCTGCCGTTGATGAAATGGATACCGCACTCGTCTTTTTTCGCGCCGCGCCAACGGCCTGCGCGGGGATCCTCGCCCTCCCGGACCGGGCTGGTGCAGGGCGCGCAGCCGATCGAGGGATAGCCCTTTGCCACCAGCGGGTGGCGCGGCAGGCGGTTGTTGACGATGTAGTCCTCGAGGTCCTCGCGCCCCCAGTGGGCCAGCGGGTTGACCTTGATGCGGCGATCCTGCTCGGTCTCGAAGAACTCCAGCGCCGCCCGGGTGCCCGACTGGAAGCGCTTGCGCCCGGTGATCCAGCCGTCGAAGCCCTTGAGCGCGTGTTCGAGCGGGACGACCTTGCGCAGATGGCAGCAGGCATCGGTGTCGAACTGGTGGAGTGTCCCGTCGGGGTCTTCGAATTCGGTGTCGCGCCGGTCGGCGCGGATCGTGCGCAGGTCGGTCAGGTTCAGCCGCTGCGCCAGGTCGCGCTGGTATTCCAGCGTCTCGGGGAACAGCATCTGGGTGTCGATGAAGATCACGGGCGTGCCCGGCGCCACCACCGAGACGAGGTGCAGGAGCACCACCGATTCCGCCCCGAAGGAAGAGACGAGTGCAAGGCTGCCCACCTCGGGATCGTGCAGCGCGCGTTCCAGGACCGCCGTCGCCGAGTGGTGGCGGTAGCGTTCGTTGAGCGCGGCGACACGGTCCCCGAGCGCGGAAGGCGGCATTTCAAGCGGCATCGCGTTCCGCTTCCGTCTGATAGAGCGCGGCCCTGAAGGGCGCAGGACCGAGCCGCCGGTAAGCGTCGAGGAAGCTTTCCTCGCGCGAGGTCCTGAGGTCGAGATACGCGCGCAGAAGCCGTTCGATCGCCGGCACGATCTCGTCATAGGCAAAGCCGGGGCCGGCGCGCTCGCCAAGCGTCATGGTTTCCGTGTGATCGCCGCCGAGGGTGATCTGGTAGTTCTCCACCCCTGCGCGATCGAGCCCGAGGATGCCGATGTGGCCGACGTGGTGATGGCCGCAGGCGTTGATGCAGCCCGAGATCTTGATGGTGATGCGGCCGATCTCGTCTTCCAGCCCGAGGGCCTGGAAATGGGTGGCGATCTGTTGCGCCACCGGGATCGAGCGTGCGGTGGCCAGGGTGCAGTAGTCCATGCCGGGGCAGGCGATGATGTCGGAGACGAGCCCGACGTTGGCGGTGGCGAGGCGCTCTGCCTTCAGCGCCGCATGAAGCGCCGGCAGATCCGCCTTGCGGACATGCGGCAGGATGACGTTCTGCTCGTGGCTGATCCTGAGTTCGCCGTGGCTGTAGCGGTCGGCGAGGTCGGCCAGCACCCGCATCTGCGCGGCCGAGGCGTTGCCCGGCGTCTCGCCGTGGGCCTTGAGCGAGACGGTGACGATGGCGTGGCCGGGCGCGCGGTGCGCGGTCAGGTTGGTGTCGGTCCAGGCGCGGAATACCGGATCGGCCGCGCGGGCCGCATGGAAGGCCGACTCTGGCGCGTGGCCGAAGGCGGGGGATGCGAAGGATTGTTCGATCCGTGCAAGAAGCACCGGGCTCACCCCAGGGAACACCGCCCTGATCTGTTCGAAACGTGTCTCTACCGCGTCGCGGAACTTCTCCATCCCGTTCTCGAAGACGGTGATCTTGACCCGCGCCTTGAATTTGTTGTCGCGCCGGCCCATCACGTTGTAGGTCGACACGATCGCCTCGAGATAGGGCAGCAGGTCCTGTTTCTTCAGGAACGGCCGGATCACCTGGGCGACCATCGGCGTGCGGCCGAGCCCGCCGCCGACAAGAACTTCGTAGCCGGTCTGGCCGGAGCCGCCGCGCACGATCCTGAGGCCGATGTCGTGTGACTTCACCACCGCGCGGTCATTGGGGGAACCGGAGACCCCGATCTTGAACTTGCGCGGCAGGAACTGGAATTCGGGATGGTCGGTCGACCACTGGCGGATCAGCTCGGCGGTCGGGCGCGGGTCCTCGATCTCGTCCACCGCGGCGCCGGCGAAATGGTCGGCGGTGACGTTGCGGATGGTGTTGCCGGAGGTCTGGATCGAGTGCATCCCGACATCGGCGAGCGCCTCGAGGATGTCGGGCACATCGGTCAGTTTCGGCCAGTTGAACTGGATGTTCTGCCGCGTGGTGAAATGGCCGTAGCCCTTGTCCCAGCGCTCGGCGATCCAGGCGAGCTGGCGCATCTGCGCCGAGGAGATCGTGCCGTAGGGGATCGCGATCCGCAGCATGTAGGCATGAAGCTGAAGGTAGAGCCCGTTCATCAGCCTGAGCGGGCGGAACTCGTCCTCGGTCAGCGCGCCGGAGAGGCGGCGTTCGACCTGGGCGCGGAACTGGGCGTTGCGTGTCCGCACGAAGGCTTCGTCGAAGTCCGAATATTCATACATGACGCGGCTCCTGCTTGCCGTGGGCGTAGTTCGAGGGGCCTCGGGTGCGGAAGACCTCGCGGAAGTGGATCGGCTCGGGGCCGTCCGCACCCCGCCGCGCGTCGGCGAGGTAGGCGCCGACGACGATGTTCTTCTGGTGCTCGGCCTTCAGCAGGCGGAGCTGGGCATGGGCCTCGTCCTCGATCAGCTCCGCTTCGGCATGGTCGCGGCTCCAGCGGTCGTCGGCGGTCAGATAGACGACGTCGCCCTCGATCAGCGCGTTGGCGGTGACGACTTTCGGCGTGAAGGCGCGGCTCATCTTCCGGTCCCCGGGTTGGCGGCTTTGTGGGGCAAATATAGAAAAATATCCTGCTTTTGCGCCATCCCTCCTTGCAGATAAGGACGCATGTTTCGTATCAGGCCACAGGTGGAACCTGCGTTTCGGATTCGGGAGAATAGACGAATGGCGGTCCGGCTGGACGAGATGGATCGGAAAATCCTCAGGGAGCTTCAGGAGGACGCCTCCCAGTCGCTCGACGAGATCGCCCGCAAGGTGGGCTCGTCAAAGACCCCGGTGTGGAACCGGATCCGCAAGCTGAAGGAGGCTGGCGTGATCGGCCGGCAGACGGTGCTTCTGGACGCCGAGGCGCTGGGGCTCGAGGCCTGCTTCTTCGTGCTGATCCGCACCTCCGAACACGAGGCGGAGTGGCAGAAGAAATTCCTGCGCACGCTGAGGGCGCGGCCCGAGGTGCTCGAGGCGCACCGGCTGGCGGGCGACATCGACTACATCCTGAAGGTCCGGGTGAAGAACGCCCGGGCCTACGACACCTTCTACCAGGCGCTGATTTCCGAGGTGAAGATCTACAACGTCACCGCGCTTCTGAGCATGGAGGAGATCAAGTCGACGACGCTGCTGCCGCTGTGAGGCGGAAGGGGGGCCGGATCGCGTCCGGCCCCCGTCCTGCGCTATTGCGCGGCGACCATCGCCCGGACAGGCTTCACGTTGTGGTTGACCCGGAACAGGTTGCCCGGATCGTATCTGGCCTTGATTTCCTGCAACCGCGCCAGGTTACCGCCGTAGACGCCGTTCACCCGGTCGATCTCGTCTTCGGGCATGAAGTTGATGTAGGCGGTGCCCATCGAGAACGGCGCCGTCCGCCTGAAGACCTCGCGCGCCCAGGCCCGGCAGGCATCGTCCCGGGCCGGATCGGCCCAGCGGGTGTGGATGTTCATGATGTAATGCGCGTTGCGCTGCGGGTAGGCGGTGGCGCCGGGGGCCACCCTTGCCATCGCGCCGCCGACCTGGGCGATGAAGATTTCGCAGTCCGGCGCCGGGCTGTCGTCGAGCGCTTGCGAGATCGTGTCGATCAGGTCATCGGGAAGGTCCGCGAAGTCGTGGCTTTTCCAGTAGTTGCGCGAACCGGGCGTGAGCAGCGGATCAAACGCCGTCTGCCAGCCGGCGAAGGGGCTCGGTCCCACCACATCGGCGATCGGTTTGCCGAGTGCACGCAGTTCCGCCAGCGCCCTTTCGCCCTCTGCGGGATCGCCGGTATGGCAGACCGCGAAGACGAAGATCTCGCGGCCGTGCCATTCCTCGGGCAGGAACGGCAGCGGCGGCGCCTTGCGGCAGACGGTCCAGACCGCAAGCTCTTCGGGCAGGTCCGGCGCGATCTCGCGATAGGCGCGGTAGAGCCGCCCGGCCTCGGCGAAGGGATGGACGATGAGCCCGGCGAGGATCTCGGCCCGCATCGGATGCAGCGCGAACTCGAACCCGGTGACGACGCCGAAATTGCCGCCGCCGCCGCGGATCGCCCAGAACAGGTCGGGGTTCTCGGTCTGGCTGGCGCGCAGGCGCCTGCCGTCCGCCGTCACCACATCGGCGGAGATGAGATTGTCGAGCGTCATGCCGTATTTGCGGGTGAGCCAGCCGAAGCCGCCGCCGAGCGTCAGCCCGGCAATGCCGGTGGTGGAGTTGATGCCGGTGGGCAGCACCAGGCCATTGGCCGCCGTTTCCTTGTCGACATCGCCCAGCGTGGCGCCCGGCTCGACCCAGGCAGTCTTTGCCGCCGCGTCGACGCGGACCGACTTCATCAGCGACAGGTCTAGCAGCACCGCACCCTCGGCGACCGAGTGGCCGGCGATCTGGTGCCCGCCGCTGCGGATCGAGATCAAGAGGCCGTTGTCGCGGGCGAAGTTCACCGCGGCGCAAACATCCGCGGCACCCCGGGCACGGACCACGAGGCCGGGCTTGCGATCCACCATCGCGTTCCAGACGGTCCGGGCCTCCTCGTACCCGGCGTCGCCCTCCAGGGCGACCGTTCCACGAATTCCTGCACGAAGCGCCTCCACGGCGTCTTCGGAGACAGCGACCGGCTTCAACTCGAGACTGCGGATTTGCACTGTCATGGCGTTTCCTCCTTGTGGACTGCAAGGTCTTGCCTGCTGAAACGCCGAGGAAAGATATAGCAGATCGCGGGCCTGCCGCCAAAAGCTTCCGGGAAGGATCGGCCTTGCCCCGCCGACGGCGCGCGGGCCTTGGGATCACGCTGATCGCCGGCCCTGCGCGATCAGGACGCCGAGAACGACGAGCGCGGCCGCGCCGGCCGCGGGCCAGCTCCAGGCAGACCCGAAGGCAAGCGCGAACAGCATGACATAGAAGGGCGAGATGTTGATGTGCATCGCCGCGACCCCGATACCGAGCCCGGCGACCCCGATCAGGAACAGCACCTGCGAGATCGCCATCGAGCCGACGCCGTAAAGCGCCGCGTAGACCCACTCCCGCGCGCCGATCCGGTCCCAGGGCATGGCCTCGCCGCCGAAAGCGGGCAGAAGCGCCTGGAGGGCGGCGACGGCCAGGGTGCCCCCGGTGATCGTCACCGCCGTCCGTCCGATCGCCGAGAGGCCCGGCAGCGCCGTGACCGAGGCGCGCGAGGCCCAGGCGAAGACGGTGACCGAGGCGAGAACCGCCCCCGCGCCGATGCCGATGTTGAGGGTTCCCATCCGCGCCCCATAGACCGCGATCCCGCCCGCCACGCTGAGAAGGATGCCAAGGACGACCCGTCCCGTCAGCCGGCGGCCGTCGAGCAGGCATTCGAGCGTGATCCCGACCACCGGCATGGTCGCGGCGATCACCGCGGTGGTGATGCCGTCGGTGCGGCTCTGCCCGTAGACGAGAAGAAGCGCGCCAAGCCCCATGCCAAGCGCGCCGACGCCAAGGCCGCGCACCCAGTCGGCGCGGCGGACATCCCTCCACCCGTCGACGAGGAGCCAGACCGGCAGCAGAAAGGCCGTGGCGAAGGCGAGGCGCAGCGCCGTGACCGCAACCGGCGGCAGGGTGGCAAGAAGCACGTCGGCCAGCGGAAAGCCCAGCGCCCAGACCAGCATGGAGCCCATGCAGGCAAGGTTCGCCAGAAGCGAGGATCGTTCCGGCGAGGGGAGGGAAGTGGCGATCGTCACGCCGGGAGGCTCCGCGCTTGGTCTCTTTCCGTCACGCTAGGCGGACCGGTCGAGGCGCCGCCCGCCCGGAAGCGACCCCGCACGTCGCGAATGTCAGGCGGCGTCGAGGGCCGCGATGATCGCGCCGAAATCGGCGGCCTTGAGGCTCGCCCCGCCGACGAGCGCGCCGTCGACATTCGATGTGGCAAAGATCTCGGCCGCGTTCGACGGCTTGACCGAACCGCCGTAGAGGAGCCGCATCTCCCCGGCCTCGGCGCCGAAGCGGCGGGTCAGGCGGTCGCGCAGGAAGTCATGGACCTCGGCGATCTGCTCAAGCGTCGGGGTGCGGCCGGTGCCGATCGCCCAGACCGGTTCATAGGCGATGACCGCATCGGCGGCGGTGGCGGCATCGGGGACAGAGCCTTCAAGCTGCCTGCCGATCACATCGAGCGTCCGGCCGGCGTCACGCTCGGCTTCCGTCTCGCCGACGCAGATGATGCGGACAAGACCCGCCTCGCCCGCAGCCCCGGCCTTGGCACGGACAAGCGCGTCGGTCTCGCCGTGGTCGGCGCGGCGTTCGGAATGGCCGAGGATCACATGGCTTGCGCCCGCGTCCCTCAGCATCGCCGCCGCGATGTCGCCGGTATGGGCGCCCGAAGGGCTGGCATGGCAGTCCTGGCCGCCGGTCAGGATCGCGCTGCCCCGGGATTTCCAGGCCATCTGCGCGATCAGCGTCGCCGGCGGGCAGACCAGCACCTCGGATCGTGGCGCGGGATGGGCCCTGGCCAGGGCCTCGACCTCGGCAAGGTCCGCCGCAGTGCCGTTCATCTTCCAGTTCCCCGCCGCCAGCTTCCGCCGCATGGGCCCCTCCCTCAGCTCAGATCGCGCAATGCCTCCCGGGCGAGATTGCAGGCATGGTCGGGATCGTCAAGGGCGGCGTCGGGAAGCCGCCAGTAGGGCATCGCGGTCGGCCGCCGCCCGGCGCGCGTGTAGCTCCAGCGTTCCCAGCCCCCGGCGGCGACACGGTCTGCGAAGACGCCCGCGCCCTTGAGCTAGAGCGAGCCGTCGG
Organism: Albidovulum sp.; assembly: GCA_030837825.1. GTDB lineage: Bacteria > Pseudomonadota > Alphaproteobacteria > Rhodobacterales > Rhodobacteraceae > Albidovulum. Next base: position 5,207 of record JAUQYB010000144.1, on the reverse strand, counting down.
ACTGGAGCAGCGCGAAGAGGACGCCGTCGCGGTAAAGGCAGAGCCCGCCCATCATCCGGCGCGTCGTAAGGCGCCCGAGCCCTTCGAACAGCTCCAGCGCGAAGGCGATCTCGGCCGGCGAAACGCTCATGCCCCGGAACCGGCCGCCACGTCCTTGAACTTGATCGACTCGCCGCAGCCGCAGGCCTCGGCCACGTTCGGGTTGTTGAAGCGGAAGCCCGACTCCAGCAGCGAGGTCTGGTAGTCGATCTCGGTGCCGAAAAGGAACATCTGCGCCATCGGCGCGATCATCACCCGCGCGCCGTCCTGCTCGACGACCTCGTCCATCGGGCCGGGCTCGGCGGCGAACTCCATCGTGTATTCCATGCCCGCACAGCCGCCCTTCTTCACGCCGAGGCGGAGCCCGAAGGCGCCGTCCTTCGTCATGAGGCGTGCGATCTGGGCGACCGCCCGCGGGGTGATCGTGACCGGGGCCTTGCCGGGAATGCCGAACATCGTCCTCTCCTGCTGCGCCATCACAATGTAGGGCACGGGACCGCCGGACTCAAGAAAGCGCTGGCCCGGGAAAACCGCCTCAGGGAAGCGCCGCGGCGAGCGCCTGCACCCCGAGCGCGACCAGGATCGCCCAGCCGAAGCTCGCCAGCGTGCCGATGATGATGTATTCCGAGGCGGCGCGGTTGCCGGCCGGGTCGGCGGCGTTGACGGTGCCGAAGCGCAGGATCGACTTGGCGGCGATCAGGAAGCCGATCACCTCCGGCTGGCCGGCGAGCATCAGCACATAGATCAGCCCGCGTTCCAGAATCCCGATGGTCAGCCCGCCGCGCGGCAACCCCTCGGGCGGGGCGCCGGCGGAGAGGCCAGCCATCAGCAGCCCCACCGCGAAGCTGCCCGCGCGGGTGGCGAGCAGGAAGCCCGCCGCCGCCACCGCGGCCCGGAGCGCGTCGGCTGCGGTGAAGCCGGCCCCGGCCCAGAAACCCGAGGCCCAGTAACCCGTGGCCCAGAGGCCGGGGGCAAGCGCCGCGGTGGCGGCGATCGTCGCCAGATGCGCCGCCTGGTCGGCGAGGAAGCCGCCGATGCCGCGCCCGAAACGTAGCTTCGCCGCGTCGATCGCCATGTGCGCGAACGTCAGCGCCAGAAGCGCCGGGGCCGCAACCTGCCCGGTGGCGGCCTGCGCCAGGATCAGCACCACCACCCCGTGCGAGAGGAAGGTGAGCGGCTCGCGCTTGCGCGCCACCATCCAGCGGGGCTGGAACAGGAAATCGGCCAACACATGGGCAACGAGAAGCGCGGCGAAGGTGGCGGTCATCGCGCGCGCCCTTCCGCCGCGGCAAAGGCCGCCTCCCAGCCCGTCAGCGCCCGGCGGATCGCCTGCACCGAGCCGCCCGCGAGCCGGTAGTTCACCGCCTGCGGGCTGATGCCGAGCCGCGGCGCGACATCGGCGAGCGTCGGGTGCGCCGGATCGAGCCAGAGTGCCGCGGCCTCGGCCTGTTCGCGGGTCCAGCGGCGGACATGTTCCTCCAGCAGGTCGACGATCACCTCGTGCAGGGCCGTCACGCCCTCTCCGGCGACGGCGAGCTGTCGCTGACGGCCGATGCCGTCGAGCCCGCGCCCCGAGGCCTCGAAGGCGGCACCTCGGGCGTCCGACAGGCCGGCACTGCCGAGGCTTTCCGCCGCGCCGATGCCGATGGCGATGCGGCTGTCCAGCAAGCCCTTGCCCGCGCGCAGCCGGGCGAGGAGGAAGAGCGCGGCGCGGAGCGCGAGCGCGGGGTCGGTGACCACCATCTGCCAGCCGTCGCCGCGGTATCGGGTGAAATGCGTGTTCTCCGGTCCGGACCGGGCCCCGGTCCAGCCCGCCACCTCGCCCGCCGCGGCCGAAAGCCGCGCCATCGTCGCCTCCAGCACCCCGGGGGGCGATTCGGTCGAGCCGATCAGGTCTCCGGTCAGGACGGCGATCTTCCGCATGGGATCAAGCCTAATGACTTGATTATATAAAATCAAGTCTTATGCCTTGAAATTTTGAAAACAAGCCGGTGGGCTTGATGGATCACATGAAGCCGAGTTCCAGCCGCGCCTCGTCGGACATCATGTCCATGCCCCATTGCGGCTCGAAGGTCATCTCGACATCGACCTGCTTGACACCGTCGATCGGCTCCACCGCATCGGCCACCCAGCCCGGCATTTCGCCTGCCACCGGGCAGCCCGGCGCGGTCAGCGTCATCACGATCCTCACCTCGTTTTCGGGCGAGATGTCGATCGTGTAGATCAGGCCGAGATCGAAGATGTTGACCGGAATCTCGGGGTCGTAGACCGTCCGGCACGCTTCCACCACGCTCTCGTAGAGCGGATGGTCCGTGGTCGACGGCCTGATCAGAGGCGTGCCTTCGACGGGTGCGGCGAGTTCGGCGGTCATCGCGTGTCCTGTGCTTAGTTGAGCGAATATATAGGGAATTGTCGCGGCGCCGTAAAGGCCGCCGCCCGAGGCATCCCGCCGCGGCTTCTTCGTTGCCCGAAATACCCCCGCCGGAGGCCCCGAGCCTCCCGCGCGGATGGCGCGGGAGGCGAGAGATCGCCTGCGCCCGCCTCGCGGGCGCGCCTTCGGATCACCCCCTTCACCGCCGCGACCGGACGGGCTATGAGCGCGGCATGGCCGATCGCATCGCCTTCACGCTCACCGCCACCGACGGCGCTGCCCGCGCCGGCATTCTCTCCACCCCGCGCGGAGAGATCAGGACGCCCGCCTTCATGCCTGTGGGCACGGCGGCCACGGTGAAGGCGATGCTGCCCGAAAGCGTTCGCGCGACCGGGGCCGACATCCTCCTGGGCAACACCTACCACCTGATGCTGCGGCCCACGGCCGAACGCATTGCCGGGCTCGGCGGGCTCCACCGCTTCATGAACTGGGACCGCCCGATCCTGACCGATTCGGGCGGCTTTCAGGTGATGAGCCTCGCCGCGCTCAGAAAGCTCGGCGAGGAGGGGGTGCGCTTTTCCTCCCACATCGACGGCTCGCGCCACATGCTGAGCCCCGAGCGCAGCATGGAGATCCAGCGGCTGCTCGGCTCGGACATCGTCATGTGCTTCGACGAATGCCCCGCACTGCCGGCGCCGGTCGAACGGGTGGCCGAAAGCATGCACCTGTCGATGCGCTGGGCGCAGAGGTCGCGCGATGCCTTCGGCGACCGGCCGGGCCATGCGCTCTTCGGCATCCAGCAGGGCGGCGTGACGCCAGAGCTTCGCGAGGAAAGCGCCGAAAAACTCAGGGAAATCGGCTTCGATGGCTATGCCGTGGGCGGGCTCGCGGTGGGCGAGGGGCAGGAGGCGATGTTCGGCGTTCTCGACTATGCGCCGGGAATGCTGCCCGAAGACAAGCCGCGCTATCTGATGGGCGTCGGCAAGCCCGACGACATCGTCGGCGCGGTGATGCGCGGCATCGACATGATGGACTGCGTGCTGCCCTCGCGCTCGGGCCGCACCGGCCAGGCCTTCACCCGCCGGGGTGTCGTGAACATCAAGAATGCCCGCCACGCCGACGACCCGCGTCCCCTCGACGAAGGGTGTTCCTGCCCGGCCTGCCGGTCCTACTGCCGGGCCTATCTGCACCACGTCTTCCGGGCGGGCGAGATCATCTCCTCGATGCTGCTGACCTGGCACAACCTGCACTACTACCAGGAACTGATGGCCGGCCTGCGCGGTGCAATCGCAACCGGCGGGCTCGCGGCCTTCGCCGCCGCCTTCCACGCGGCCCGGGCTGAGGGCGACATCGAGCCGGTCTGACCCGCCGCCTCAGCCGTGGGTCAGGTAGATCGACATCTGCTTCAGCGTCATGTGGACGGCGGGCGAAAGCGTCTCGACCCGTTCCGTCAGGTCGTGCAGGCACTCGAGGATCGCCTTCAGCTCGGTGATCTCGTCATCCGTCAGTTCGCGGTCAGACCGGGCGCAGCCGGCCATCGAGCGCGAGCCGTTGCGCAGGAAGGCGATCACCGCGCCGTAGCCAAGGCCGAAGGCGGCCGCGCGCTTCATCACCCCCGAGGGGTCGTCGAGCGCGTTCCAGCGGATGGTGCCGTCGTTCGAGAAGCACCAGCGCACCACCGGATCATGCAGCACCAGCCCCTCGCGCGAATAGGTGTCGAGCCAATCCTTGCGGTAGGACTGGAAGAGGTATCGCGGCGCGGTGTATCGCACGTGGAGCGCGATGGCGAAGCCCGCCGGGCTCGCCGCGTGCAGCCTTGCAAGAAGGGTGCTGATCTGGTCCTGTTCGTGCATCCCGCCTCCGGGGGCTCCTCCGTCTTCCGTCGCCCGGCGTTTCGTGGCATATCCGCCTCGTCGCCACAACTCTGGGTCGTTTGTTTCTGGCCCGTCTGAACGTTAACGGGAAGAATTTACCATGCAACAAGCCGCGGAGGGTCGTGAGTTTTCCGCCATCGCCCCCGCAGGCTACTACATCGCCCTTCGCGTCGGTTTCGCCTTTCCCATTGCCGAGACCAACGCCTTACCCGAAGCCTGGATCGACCGCTATACCCAGCGCGGCTTCATGCTGTTCGATCCGGTCATGCAGTGGCTTTACGGGAATGCCGGCACGATCCGCTGGAGCGAGATTGCGCTGCCCGACCCCCTGGGCATCCTGATCGAGGCCGCGGGCCACGGGCTGATCTACGGCGCGGCGATCTCCTGCGCCTCGACCGGCACCGAGGGCCAGCGCAGCTTCGGCTCCTTCGCACGAAGCGACCGGGAATTCACCGACGACGAGATCGGCCTTCTCGGCCAGAAGCTGCGGCGTCTGCACGAGGCGACGGCGCCGCCCACGAACCTCACCGAGGCCGAGCTGGAGGCGCTCCGGATGGTGCGCGAGGGGCTCCTGCTGAAGGAGATCGCCGGGCGGCTGGGCGTTTCCGAAGGGGCGATCAAGCAGCGGCTGAAGAACGCCAAGCTGAAGCTCGGCGCCAAGACGATCAGTCACGGCGTGTCGATCGCGGCGCGGCACGGGCTGATCTGAGCCCGATCTGGGCCCGATCCGGGGCTGATCTGGCCGGGACGGGCCGCCCGGCCGTGGCGCGACACACTCATATGGCGAAAGTGTGACGATTACTCGCCAAATAGGATTTTTCCTGATTCTGGTTAATGCTCTAATCGCCTCGCCTTTTCAGGAGGGGCACATCATGGAAAACATCACCTTCGACCTTCTCGACATGCACCGCCACGGCGCGGCC
>JAUQYB010000143.1 GCA_030837825.1 Albidovulum sp. | reverse complement strand
AAGGTTCGACTTGCCGTCGAAGGCGGCGCGGGCCGCCTTGGTGCGTTTACCGAGCTTGGCCATGACTTACCCCTTCACCTCGATGCCGCAGGACTTGGCCGAGCCGAGGATGATCTGCATCGCGGCTTCGACGTCGTTGGCGGAAAGGTCCTTCATCTTGGCTTCGGCGATCTGGCGCACCTGCGCCACGGTCACGGTGCCGGCGACCTCGCGGCCCGGCCTCGTCGATCCCTTCGGCCGGTTGCGCTTGCCCACCGGCTTCAGCCCCGCCGCCTTCTTCAGGAAGAACGACGCCGGCGGCGACTTCATCTCGAACGAGAAGGACTTGTCGGCGTAGTAGGTGATGACGACCGGGATCGGCGACCCCTGCTCCATCTCCTGGGTCTTCGCGTTGAAGGCCTTGCAGAATTCCATGATGTTGATCCCGCGCTGACCCAGCGCCGGACCGATCGGGGGCGAGGGGTTGGCTTGCCCCGCCTTCACCTGCAGCTTGAGGCTGCCCATTACCTTCTTGGCCATCTGGCCCTCTCCTTCGTCACTGGCGCCGCCCCTTTTTTCTCAAGGATTGGCGCAGTTTAGTGGTCCGGCCCGCCCGCGGGCGGCACCTCCCACGGCTCGCACGTCAGGCGACTTTCTGCACCTGCGTGAATTCCAGTTCGACCGGCGTCGGCCGGCCGAAGATCGACACCGTCACCTTGAGGCGGTTCGAATGCTCGTCCACCTCCTCGACCATCCCGGAGAATCCGTCGAACGGCCCGTCGGTGACCTTCACATGCTCGCCGATCTCGAAGCGGATCAGGTTGCGGGGCTGGGCCTCGCCTTCCTCGACGCGGTTAAGGATCTGATTCACCTCGGAATCCCGCATCGGCATCGGCTTGCCCTGCGGCCCGAGGAACCCCGTCACGCGGTTGATCGAGGTGATCAGGTGATAGCCCCGGTCGGTCATGTCCATATGCACCAGCACATAGCCCGGCATGAAACGGCGCTCGCTGGTCACCTTCTTGCCGCGGCGGATCTCGATGACCTCCTCGGTCGGCACGAGAACCTCGTCGATCTCGCCCTCAAGGCCCTTCTCGGCCACGGTGTGCCTGATCTGCTCGGCGACCTTCTTCTCGAAATTCGAGAGAACGCTGACCGAATACCACCGCTTCGCCATCTGCCTCAGACCCCGCTCGCCCGGCGGCATGCCACCGGAAATTCCCGTCGTTTCAATGGGTTGCCCCAGCATGCCCCGAACAAAAACAGCGCGCATACCGAATCGTTGCGCGCCGGTGCCGGGAAACTGGGCCCCGATTACCCCCCTTCGGCCGCGAATTCAAGGCCGAACGGGCTCAGGCTCCGATCCCGAGGATGGCGGTCAGGCCGGTCTGGATCAGCAGGTCGACGAGGAAGAAGAAGAGCGAAGTGAGCGCGGCCATGATGAACACCATGATCGTGGTCGTCACCACTTCCTTGCGGGTCGGCCAGTGGACCTTGGCGGTCTCTGAGCGGACCTGCTGGAGGAACTGGAGGGGGTTGGTGGCCATGCGTCTCTGCCTCGGGCTTTCATGCGACGGTTGGGAGATACGCCCAAAGGGGAGCGAATTCAAGCGCCCCGCACCCGTCTGGCCCGCGTCTGGCCCGCGTCGGTTTCGCGTCGGTTTTCCGTCCCGACACGCGTCGGTCACGACACCCGCTGCCGGCGCGTCGACGGGCGGGCGGACGGGCGGGCGGACTGGCGGGCGGACTGGCGCGCCGGGGCGGCCAGAAGCGGCGCCACCATCGCCTCGTAGAGGGCGAAGAGATGTTCCACCCGCTCCCGGTCCGACCCGAAGCCCGAGGGCCGGTAGAGCCGGTCCACCGCCCGGTCGAGATCGGCATGCGCCTTGCGCAGGTCGGGGGGCATCAGGTCGGGGGCGTAGAGATCGGCCAGCGTCGCCCCGGGATGCGCCGCGCGGGCGTCGAGGATGGCCTGGGCGAGCGGGTCGAGCCGCGAGAGATCGGCGGCGGGCGGCAGGGGGAAGGTGTTGTAGACGAGGCCGATGGAGTATCGGTAGTCGCTTTTCAGCCGTCCGCCGATGTGACGGAGCCAGGCCATGTGCATGGCGGAGGTCAGGAGGGCGAAGTCGGAGAGGGTGGCATGTTCAAAGACCCGCACGAGGTTACTAGGAATAGTCGGCGGGTGCATCCATGCAATTGGTGCATATTCGCGCCGTTCGGAACTAACTTCGGGCAAGACCAGAAATGGCGCGTCTGGCACTACGGTGACGTGGAAACTGGTTGGTGTCTGCGCGAGTTGTAGGGACGAGGCGCCCGGCGCGGCAATGTCCCCACTTTCCTTGCCCTTCGCCGGTATCTCACCCAGCCGGTAAGCACGGACCTTCGCAATAACATCGCGGACCCGGCGCAGATCGCGCAGGTCGGCCGGAGAGGCGTCGCCGAGCCAGAGGATGTGGCGATCCCCGCCGTTCAGAAATTCACGGCTTCCAACATAGGGGCGAAAGAACCTTTCTGCCCCCGGCTCCACGGCAAGCAGCGCAGCCATCTCCTCGCGCGAGAAGATATAGTGCCCGCCGTCGATCGGCTTCGAGCCGATGAGGATCCTTTCCATCCCGTTGATCGGCCGCGCCTCTTCCCGCACCACCAGATGCGGGTCTTTCAGCCCCGAGGCGTCGAAGAGATAGGGCGAGAGCGCCTTGTGCACCGTCTCCACCGGCTCTGCGTTCACGGTGGCGTAGGAGAAGAGCCGCCGGTCCGCCGGCGCGGCCTCGCGCCGGTCGAGGCCGAGGATCACCACATGAACATGCGCCTTTCCGCGGGCGTCCGAGCCCCAGGCGAAGGTGCGGTGGGCGAAGGAAATCTCCATCCCGCAGCGGTCGAAGAGGAGAGGCCAGAGCTGCGCGACCTGTTCGCCCTGCGTGATCGAGTTGGTCGAGACGAAGGCGACCCGTGGCGCGGATCGCCCCCCACCCTGACCCTCCCCCACGAGGGGGGAGGAAAGCGCGGCCCGCGCGACATAGTCCCCCGCCTTGAGGAACCACGCCGCCACGAAGTCCAGCGTGCCGCCCGAGCGGCCCAGCGCGGCGATGCGGCGGACCTGTTCGCGCTGTTCCGCGGTCTGGAACTTCGCCCCCACGAAGGGCGGGTTGCCGAGCACGTAGCTGCACCTCTCCGGCGGCAGCACCGTGGCCCAGTCCAGCTCCAGCGCGTCGGCGTGGGCGATGGTGGGCGATTTCTTCAGCGGGATGCGGATGAAGACCTTGCCGAAGCGTTCCGACAGCGCCCGGTTCATCAGGTGGTCCATCATCCACATCGCGGTCTCGGCGATGCGGGCGGGAAACTCGCCGATCTCGATGCCGTAGAACTGGTCGACGTCGATCCGCGAGAGGCTGTGCGCCATGAGGTCAAGCTGGCCGCCGTCGTGAAGCGCCTCCAGCAACTCCGTCTCCAACTGCCTCAGTTCCCGGTAGGTGATGACGAGGAAGTTGCCGCAGCCGCAGGCCGGGTCGAGGAAGGTCAGGCCCGCCAGCCGTTCGTGGAAGGCGCGGAGCCGCTGGATGCGCCCGGTCTTCAGCGCCTTCAGGCGCGCGAGCTCGGCCCTGAGGCCGTCGAGGAACAGGGGTCCGATCAGCTTCAGGATGTTCTTCTCGGTCGTGTAGTGCGCGCCCGTGGCGCGGCGTTCGGCCGGGTCCATCACCGACTGGAAGAGCGAGCCGAAGATCGCCGGGGAAATCGGCGTCCAGTCGAAGCGGCAAGCGTTGAGAAGGGCTGCCCGCATGTCGGCGTCGAAGGCCGGCGGCGGGAAGTATTCGGCGAAGAGGTGGCCGTTGACGTAGGGAAAGCGCGCCAGATCGGCGTCGAGCGTGGTCTGGCGCGCGTCCTCGGGCGTGTTCAGCACGTCGAAGAGTTGCGCCAGCAGCGCGCCGGTGTCGGAGCCGTCGGGGCGGGTGCGCGATTCCAGCAGGTCCCACAGGATGTCGCGCGGCTCGAAGATGCCGGTGTCGTCGGCGAAGAGGCAGAAGACGATGCGGACGAGGAAGACCTCGAGCCGGTGGCCGGTTTAGCCCGAGGCCTCGATGAGGTCATGGAGGTGGCCGACCAGTTCCGCCGCGCGGATGTTGACCGGATCCTGATCCTTGAAGCGGCGGACCTGCCGGCCGAGGACGAAGGCGAAACGCTCGATGTTCTTCGGCAGGTCCTGAAGCAGGAAGGAATGGGTTTCGCGCGTGTCGAGGTCGAAAAGGCGGAAGGTGCGGAAATCGCAGGTCAGCACGCGCTTGGGCATTTCCGCTTCGGAAAGGCCGTGGAGGTAGTCGAGCGCCTGCTGTTCGGCCCCGAAGAGATCGCGGCCAAGCGACTTCTGCTCGACGACCAGCTCGCCCGGCCAGAAGAGGTCGATGCGCCCCCTGGCGCGGTTCAGCCGGTCGACCGCGCGTTCGTAGACCGCGACCCGCCGGCGGGGCACGTCGAAGATGGTCTGGAAGAAGTCGTTCCAGAAGGTCTGGGTGTCGCTTCGTTCGTGCCGATCGTCCGCATGGTCGAGGGCGAAGGCGGCAGCACGGGCGCGGATTTCGTTCCAGCTCAGTCGCATGGCGAAGTTGTGGCAGCGGCAGCGCGATTTGGGAAGGGGGCAGCCCCTTGCCGCCGGCCGCGCCCCGGCCTACCAACGCGCGTGACCCTGGCGCGAGGAGTGGCGATGCCCCCGACGATACCCGGCCGCGGCCGGACGCTGACCGGGGTGGCGCTGATGCTCGGGGCGATGGCGCTCCTGCCGTTCCTCGACGTGGTGGCCAAGCACCTCGGCCAGCGCGGGCTGCCGGTGATGCAGGCGGTCTGGGCGCGGATGATCTTCGGCGCGGTGCTGACGCTGCCCTTCGTGCTGCGGATCGGCGGCGCGGGGGCGCTCCTCCCGGACCGGCCGGCGCTGCACCTCGTCCGCGCGGGTCTGCTGATCGCCGCCACCTTCTCGTTCTTCTGGTCGCTGAAGACGCTTCCCATCGCCGATGCGCTGGCGCTGTTCTTCGTGCAGCCGCTGATCGTCACCGCGCTGTCGCCCTTCGTCCTCGGCGAACATGTCGGCCCGCGGCGCTGGGCGGCGGTGGCGGCGGGCTTCGCCGGCACGATGGTGATCATCCGGCCCGGGTTCCAGGCCGTCAGCGCCGGAATGGCGCTGGCGCTCATGGCGGGGCTGTCGCTCGCGCTCTACATGCTGATGACGCGGCGCATCTCGGGGCGGAGCCATGCGATGGTGACGACGTTCCACACCAGCCTTCTGGGCGCCGGCATCGCCACCGCGGCGGTCTGGCCGGTCTGGCAGGCGCCGGAGCCGGTGGAATGGGGGCTGTTTCTCATGCTGGGCATGATCGCCACCGGCGGGCATTTCCTGATCGTGCGGGCCTACGACCACTGCGAGGCCTCGCTGCTGGCGCCGCTCGCCTATACCGAGATGATCATGGCGACCGCCGTCGGCTGGTGGTTCTTCGGCGACTTCCCCGACGGCTGGACCTTCGCCGGCGTCGGCATCCTGATCGCCAGCGCCGTCTACATCTCGATGCGCGAACGCGAGGCGGGCGCGGCGCTGCCACGCGACTTCGAGCAGCCGTGAGGGGGGGAGGATGGCAGGGGCAGCAGGGCTCGAACCCGCGACCTACGGTTTTGGAGACCGTCGCTCTACCAGCTGAGCTATACCCCTGTGGCCGGCCTGTCACCTAAGCCACCCGCCGGGCGAAATCAAGCGGGCTTTTGGCGGGCGAGGGCGGCGATGTCGCCGGCGGCGAGGTGCGGCATCGCGGCGGCGAGGGCGTCGTCGGGCCAGTCCCACCAGGCGAGGTCGAGAAGCATCCCGACCTCGGCTTCGGCGAAGCGGCGGCGGAGGATGCGGGCGGGGTTGCCGGCGACGACCGCGTAGGGCGGAACCGTGCCCGAAACCACCGCCCCGGCGCCGACGATCACGCCGGCGCCGAGCCGCGCGCCGGGAAGGATCAGCGCGCCGTGGCCGATCCAGCAGTCCGGGCCGATGACGGTGTCGGGCAGGCCGGTGAAGCCGCCACGGTAAAGCGCGATCGCGTCGCGGTCGAAGATCGAGAACGGATAGGTCGTGAGCCCGTCCATCGGATGATTGGCCGAGGCGGTGATGAACCGCGCGCCATGCGCGACCTGGCAGAAGGGGCCGAGGACGAGGCGCTCGGAGGCGCCGGCGTAGAGATAGGGCGCGAGCCGCGCCGCCCAGTCCTCGGGTGGGTCGAAATCGTTGGCATAGGCGTGGCGGCCGACCTGCCAGTTCGGGTGGTCGATGACGGCGGCGAGGTTGACGAGCTGGCGGTGGACGGTGCCGTCGGGAAAGACCAGCGGATGACGCGCGGTTGCGTCGGGAAGGCGGGGCATGGGGCATCCTTTCTGAAATCGCGGCAAGGAGCGGGGTCAGAAGCGGTGCAGGTCCATGATTGCCTCCCCCGGGATGGCCTTTCCTGGCAGAAGGATGCCTCCGGGTCAAAGCGCGGGCCCGGTCAGGGCGGGGCCCGGTCAAGGCGCGGGGGGCGTGACGGCCGCCGGATGCGCCCCGAGGGACGCGCCCGGCGGGCCGGGTTCAGATCGTGCCTGCCGCCATTTCCGCGGCGATGTGGTCGGCCTGGCGGATCGCCAGCGCGACGATGGTCAGCGTCGGGTTTTCCGCCGCACCGGTGGTGAACTGGCTGCCGTCGGAGATGAAGAGGTTGGCGATGTCGTGGCTTTGACCGTGCTTGTTCACCACGCCGTCCTCGGGCTTTTCCGACATGCGGTTGGTGCCGAGGTTGTGGGTCGAGGGATAGGGCGGCGTCGGGAAGGTGCGGGTGGCGCCCACCGCCTTGTAGATCGCCTCGCCCTGCGCATAGGCGTGGTTGCGCATCGCGATGTCGTTCGGATGGTCGGAGAAGTTGACGTTCGCCACCGGCAGGCCGAACTGGTCCCGGGTCTCCGACAGCGTGACGCGGTTTTCGGCCTGCGGCATGTCCTCGCCGACGATCCACATGCCGGCCATGTTCTCGTAGGCGTCGAGCGCGGTGGTGAAGCTGCGCCCCCAGCCGCCGGGATTGAGGAAGGCGGCCATGAAGGGGATGCCGAGCGACAGGGTCTCAAGCTCGTAGCCGCCGACGAAGCCGCGCGACGGATCGTGGCGCGCCTCGTCCCGCACGATCCCGGCCATCGTCGTGCCGCGCCACATCCTGACCGGCTTGTCGAAGACGGCGTAGACCGACCCGGTGGTGTGGCGCATGTAGTTGCGGCCGACCTGGTCGGAGGAATTGGCCAGCCCGTTCGGGAACTTCGACGACGCCGAGTTGAGCAGGAGCCGGGGGCTTTCGAACGAGTTGCCGGCGACGCAGACGATCCGCGCCTTCTGCATCTGCAAGGCGCCGTCCTTGTCGAAGTATTCGACGCCGGTCACCTTGCCGGCGTCGTCGTGCAGGATCCGCGCCGCGTGGGCGCGGTCGCGCACCTCGAGGTTGCCGGTCGCCTCGCCGCGCGGGATGTCGGTATAGGCGGCCGACCACTTGGCGCCCCACTTGCAGCCCTGGAAGCAGAAGCCGGTCTGCTGGCAGGACTGGCGGCCGTCATATTCGGCCGAGTTGATCGCCATGTTGCCGGTGTGGACTTCCTTGTAGCCGAGCGCGAGCGCCCCCTTCTCCAGCACCTTGAAGTTGTTGTTGCCGGGAAGGCCGGCGCGGCCGCCGGTGCGGGTGACCTGAAGCTTCTCCTCGGCCTTGTCGTACCACGGCGCCATTTCCGCCGCGTCGATCGGCCAGTCGAGGAGGCTCGCGCCGGCGACCTCGCCATAGTTCGTCCGGGCCTTCCATTCGTGGTCCTGGAAGCGCAGCGAGGCGCCGGCCCAGTGGATCGAGGTGCCGCCCACCGCCTTGACGATCCAGGCCGGAAGACCCGAGAAGTCCTTGGCGACGCGCCAGTCGCCGCTCGTGGTGCGCGGATCGACCCAGGCGAGCTGGCCGAAGCTTTCCCATTCGTCGTTGATGTAGTCCTCGGGCAGGTAGCGCCCGCCCGCTTCGAGGGCCACCACCTTGACACCCTTCTGCGCCAGTTCGTTGGCCAGCACCCCGCCGCCCGCGCCGGTGCCGATGATGACGACCACGGTGTCGTCGTTCAGATCGAATTTCGCGACCATGATGTCCCCCCGGTCAGAGCCAGTTGATGTCGTCGAAGCCGCGAGCGATGTAGCCGCCCTTGGAGAAGCTCTCGCCCTCGTAGCCGAAGAGCGGCCAGACCTCCTTCTGGTTGTAGAGCCCGGTCACCAGCCCGCCCCGCACGGTCTGGAAGAAGGGCGTGTCCTCCATCGCCTGGAGAAGTTTCACCCGGTCCTCCTCCCATCCCGTCGAGACATAGTCGGCCTGGCCGGCGGCCTGTGCCGCGGCATCGAGCGCGGCCACCCCCTCGGCCACCATCGCCTTCCTGTCCTCGGCGTCGTAGCCCTTGACGGCGACGGCGTAGTACTGGTCGGCCAGCCGGTCATGCGGATAGATGTCGCGCGCCATCTGGAGAAGCGTCGCCATCTCGTGCTCGCTGATGACGCTGACCTCGAGCGCCCAGGCGGCATCGGGCGCGGCGATGAAGCCGGCGCCGGTCACGGCAAGCGCGCCGGCTGCGACCGAACGCGCGAGCAGTGCGCGGCGGGTCAGGCCCTTCCGTTCGTTTGCAGTCATGTCTCTCCTCCCTTGAGATCAGAACCGGACGCTAGAGAAAGCGCCCGCCGCGTTCGAGAACCTCGATCTGGTAGCCGTCGGGATCCGCGATGAAGAAGAACCGCGCCACCAGCCGATCGCCGTGCCGGAAGTCGACGAGCTTGCGGGGGGCGAGGCCCCCGGCGGTCAGCCGCGCGTGTTCGGCCGCCACGTCGGCGACCGAGACGGCGAGGTGGCCGTAGCCGTCGCCGAGATCGTAGGGCTCGGTGCGGCCCTTGTTGACGGTGAGCTCAAGCTCGAAGGTCGATTCCGGGTTCGAGAGGTAGACCAGGGTGAAGCTCTCGAAATCGAGCCGGTCGGCGACCCCGAGCCCGAAGGCGCGGGCGTAGAAATCGACCGACCGCGCCTCGTCGAGCACGCGGATCATCGTATGAATTGCCTTGGCCATTCCACCTCCAAATCCGGGCGATTTTGGTAAGGCTAGATGACCAATTCCGGCCGGGGGTAGTAACCCGATACTACAGCCGGAATTTCCGCCTATTCGGCGGCGATGCGCGCGGCGGCCCCGCCGTCTTCGCCGTGTTCCTCGTCGCCGAGGTGGAGCGTGCAGGCGCAGCGCAGAAGCGAGGTGAAGTTCGGCGCCTCGCCGCGCAACTCAAGCACCTCGGAATGCAGTTTCGAGATGAACGCGGGGGTCGAAAGCCCCTCGCGCGCGGCGATGTCGTCGAGGATGCGCCAGAAGGCGCGTTCGAGCCGGATCGACGTGCTCTGGCCGTTGAGCCTGAGCCGCCGGGTTTCGGAATCGTAGCGGGCCGGGTTCTGGCCCGCGAAGATCTGGCACATGGTCCGCCCTCCCCAGCATGACTGTGCGAGGGGGAGTTTGGGCGGCTTCGCCCGAATCGTCAACGCCGCCGCCCGAAACGTGAGCGGGCCGCCCCTGCGGGCGGCCCGTCGTTCCGTAACCCGTGCCCCGGTCCTACTTCAGGATTTTCGACACCACACCGGCGCCGACGGTGCGGCCGCCTTCGCGGATGGCGAAGCGGAGCTTTTCCTCCATCGCGATCGGCGCGATCAGTTCCACCTCGAACTTCAGGTTGTCGCCCGGCATCACCATCTCG
>JAUQYB010000142.1 GCA_030837825.1 Albidovulum sp. | reverse complement strand
TCGAGCAGAACGCAGAAGCCGCCCTCGCCCTCGCCGACCGCGGATACCTCCTCCTCAGAGGCGCCATCGCCGCAACCGGTACCAGCCAGGAACTCCTCAAAGACAATACCGTCCGAAACCTCTACCTCTGAAAACCGGACCCCAGCCCGGGCCGTGGAACCGGGCGGGCGCCGCAGCCAAGGGCGCCGCGGTTCTTGGTCCCGCACGGGCTGATCGGAGTGTTCCGGCCACTTCCGGGAGCCAGTCCGCCGGCCCGACCTTGCCCATCACGTCCAGTCCAGCACGACTTTCCCGCTTTTGCCGGAACGCATGATCTCGAAGCCTTCGACGTAGCGATCCACCGGAAAGCGGTGGGTGATGACGCCGCGGATGTCGAGGCCGTTCTCCAGCATGGCGATCATCTTGTACCAGGTCTCGAAAATCTCGCGCCCGTAGACGCCCTTGATGGTGATCGCCTTGAAGACGATCCGGCTCCAGTCCACCGGCGACTTGCCCGGCGGGATGCCCAGCATGGCGATGCGCCCGCCCATCACCAGGTTCTCGACCATCTGGTCAAGTGCTGCCTGACTGCCCGACATTTCCATGCCGACGTCGAAGCCCTGCTTCATCTTCAATGCGCCTTCGACCTCTCGCAGGTTCTGGTGCCGGACGTTCACCGGCACCACGTCGGCCACGCGTGCGGCAAGGTCCAGACGGTCCTGGTTGATGTCGGTGATCACCACGTGCCGTGCGCCGACATGGCGGGCCACGGCCGCGGCCATGATCCCGATCGGCCCCGCCCCGGTGATCAGCACGTCCTCGCCCACCAGATCGAAGGACAGCGCGGTGTGGACGGCATTGCCCAGGGGATCAAGGATGGCGCCGATCTCGTCGTCGATCTCGTCGGGCAGCGGCACCACGTTGAAGGCAGGCAGGCAGAGGTATTCGGCGAAGGCGCCCTGTTCGTTCACGCCGATGCCCCGCGTCGCCGGATCGAGATGGAACTTGCCGGCCCGGCTCTGGCGCGACTGGGTGCCGATCAGGTGGCCTTCGCCCGAACACCGCTGACCGATCGAGAGGTCACGCACGTTGCGCCCGACCTCGACGATCTCGCCCGCAAACTCGTGCCCGGTGACAAGACCCAGCGGCACCGTGCGCGCCGCCCAGTCGTCCCAGTTCCAGATGTGGATGTCGGTTCCGCAGATTCCGGTCTTGCGGATGCGGATCAGCACGTCGTCCGGCCCGATCTCCGGCACCGGGCGCCGGTCCATCCACAGCCCGACCTCGGGCTTCGTCTTGGCCAGCGCCTTCATCCCGTTCCGCATCAGATGACCCCCGTCGACTTGCCTGCGGCATGGAACGCCTCAAGCGCGAAATCCAGATCCGCACGGGTCAGGCGCGCGTTCATCTGGGTGCGAATCCGCGCGCGCCCCTTCGGCACGACCGGAAAGAAGAAGCCCGACACGAAGACCCCCCGCCGATAGAGATCGGCCGCCATAGCCTGGGCAAGCGGCGCCTCTCCCGTCATCACCGGCACGATCGGGTGTTCTCCGGGCAGAAGGTCGAAGCCCGCGTCCAGAAGGCCAGCCCGCCAGTAGGCGGCGTTCTCGAAGAGCCGCGCCCGCAGGTCGTCGGCGCCTTCGACGATGTCGATGGCCGCGAGTCCGGCGGCGACGATGGCCGGGGGCAGCGCGTTCGAGAAGAGGTAGGGCCGTGCCCGCTGGCGCAGGAGGTCGATCACCGGCTGCGGTCCGGCGACATAGCCGCCGAGCGCGCCGCCGAGAGCCTTGCCCAGCGTGCCGGTCAGGATGTCGACGCGGACGCGGTGATGGGCCGGCGTGCCGCGCCCCTCGGGCCCCATGAAGCCGGTGGCATGGCAATCGTCCACCATCGTCAGCGCGCCGTATTTTCCGGCCAGGGCAGTGATCTCGGGCAGCCGGGCAAGATAGCCGTCCATCGAGAAGACCCCGTCGGTTGCAATCAGGATGAACCGGGCGCCTTCGGCGCGGGCCGCCTGCAACTGCGCCTCCAGGTCGGCCATGTCCGAGTTGGCATAGCGGTAGCGCCGCGCCTTGCAGAGCCGGATGCCGTCGATGATCGAGGCATGGTTCAGCGCGTCCGATACGACCGCGTCCTCCGGCCCGAGCAGGGGCTCGAAAAGACCGCCGTTGGCGTCGAAGCAGGCGGCGAAAAGGATCGAGTCGTCCATTCCCAGAAAGCCGGCGATCCGCCGCTCCAGCGCGCGGTGCAGGTCCTGCGTGCCGCAGATGAACCGGACCGAGGCCATCCCGAACCCGTGATCATCCAGCGCCCGGTGCGCGGCGGCGACCAGTGCAGGGTCGTTGGCAAGGCCGAGGTAGTTGTTGGCACAGAGGTTCAGGAGCGTCCTGCCGTCGACGCCGACATGCGTCCCCTGCGGCGACAGGATCAGCCGCTCCCGCTTGTAGAGCCCGGCGGTCTCGATTTCCTCCAATGTCGCGGTGATGTGACTCAAGAAGTCTTCGGCCGTCATCGTCGCACTCCTGCCATCCGCGAAGAGTGGCGCAGTCTTTCCGGTGTGTCAAGATAAAGGAAAAACATCCGTTATAGTGGATTATTCCATCATCCCGCCGGACCCGTGCGGCTTGACCGGGACGAGATCGCTGAGCGCCCGGCCGTCAGTTCAGCACGACGATGCCGGAATGCTTCGACTTGTGCTCCGGCTCGACATGGATCGTGACGCGCGTGTCGGGGACGACCTTTGCGATCGCCGTCTCGAGCCGGTCGCAGATCTCGTGGGCGTCGAACACCGTCATCGTTCCCGGCACGACAAGGTGGAACTCGACGAAGGTGGCGCTGCCGGCGTGACGGGTGCGCAGGTCGTGCGCCTCCACCGCGCCGCTTGCCTCGGCCGAGATGACATCCCGGATATGCTCGAGGGTCTTTTCGGGCACCGCTTCGTCCATCAGGCCGCTGAGCGATTCCTTCACGACCTGCCAGCCCGACCAGAGGATGTTGACCGCGACGAGGCCAGCCATGGCCGGATCGAGGATCCACCAGCCGGTGGACACCGCCAGAAGCACGCCGAGCGCCACCCCGGCAGAGGTGAGGACATCGGTCCACAGATGCTTGCCGTCGGCCACGAGGGCAGGGGACCGCAGCTTCCTTCCCTGCCGGACCAGGATGAAGGCCCAGACGGCATTGAGACAGGTCGCCGCACCGTTCACCAGAAGGCCCGGGATCGGCGCATCGAGGACGCGCGGCGCCTGGAACCCGTGCCAGGCTTCCCTGAGGATGAAGATCGCCGCGACGATGATCATCACGCCTTCCAGCACGGCGCTGAAGAATTCCGCCTTGTGGTGCCCGAACGGATGGTTGGCGTCGGCCGGCTGCGCGGCGAGCCTGATCGCGACAAGCGCGGCAACCGCCGTGGCGAGGTTGACGGTGCTTTCCAGCGTGTCCGAAAGCAGGGCGACGGAGCCGGTCATCCACCACGCCAGCGTTTTGAGCGCAAGGACCACGCCCCCCACGACAAGGCTGCCGATTGCGGTCTTCATCGTCGCGCTCATCTGGGCGGCCTCCCTTCCCGATGGGCGGCGCGTAAGCGAGTCGCCCCTCAATTGCAACCCTGAGGCCCTTGGCGCCCTGCCGCAGTCCGGGCGCGGCGCCCGTTGTTTCATCGCGATGCGGACGGCTGGCAGGCCGATGCCCGGCCGCCGCAGTCGTCAGGTGCGACAGGTCGTCAACATGGGAAAGCCGCGCCCGATACCGCCGGTTCCCGCGGACCCGCGGCATGCAGCAGAATGGCGGCACCGTGATGCCCCGGACTCAAGGTCTGCAAGCGGTTGATTCCAGTGGTGAGCCCGACAGGATTCGAACCTGTGACCCACTGATTAAAAGTCAGTTGCTCTACCAACTGAGCTACGGGCCCATCACAGGGCGCCTCTTTATGAACCCCGCCCCTGACGGTCAAGTGTAAAAGCAGGCGCCACTGG
>JAUQYB010000141.1 GCA_030837825.1 Albidovulum sp. | reverse complement strand
GCGCGTCCTGGAGGCGGCGGTCAACCCCGACCAGCTCATGCTGCGGCGCTTCAAGCGGCATAGGCTGGCGCTAGGAGGACCGGGGCATGAAGATCGAGGGCAGGCTGATCCTCGACATCATCGCCTGACAGGCCGCCGGCTGATGTAGCGTCCCCAGCCGACGGCATCGTCAGCTAGCGCGTCATCCCGCAAGACCATCCGGCCGCGTACGGCTGCATGGCGGATGCGCCCCTTGAAGCGCCAGCCCTCGTAGATTGAATATCCGGCGCCTGACGCGATGTGCGACCGGTCCAGCATCCATTCGGCGCCGAGATCGACGAATGTGAAATCGGCATCGAGTCCGGGTGCGATGCTCCCCTTGGCGTGGCTGAGCCCCATGATCCGGGCCGGATTGCCCGCCGTGAGCGCGGCGATGCGTTCGAGTGACAGGCCGCGCTTATGATGACCTTCGCTGAGCAGCACCGGCAGGAGCGTCTCGAGGCCGGGGCAGCCGGGCGAGGCTGCCCAGATACCACCCTGCTTGGCCGACAGGTCGCGGTGGACGTGGTCAGTGCCGACGGTATCGACCTCGCCCGCGATCAGTCCGCGCCAGAGCCGCTCGCGGTCGGCCGCCTCGCGCAGCGGGGGATTGACCTTGCCGATCTCGCCCCCTGTCCAGCCGATGTCGTGGGTAAGGTACTGCGGGCAGGTCTCGAGATGGACGGTGGCGCCCGCTTGGCGATGTCGCAACGCGGCATCAAGCGCCTCCGCCGAGGAGGTATGCACGATATAGAGCGGGGCCCCGGCGGCATGGGCGATGCAGGCGGCGCGCTGGACTGCATCGGCCTCGACGAAGGAGGGGCGCGATGCGTTCCAGCTCCCCAGGCCGCCTTTGCCGTCCGGGTCCGCCGCCTTCACGCGCTCGCGCAGCACGAAGGCGATCTCGATCGTCTCGGGGTGGGGGCAGACCAGGCCGCCTGCGGCGGCAGCGGCCTCGGCCAGGCGGAACAGGAACCCGTCGTCGATGTCGGGCAGGCCGAGCCGCGCCCCCTCGCCGCCGCGGTTGTTCATGAACATCTTGAAGCTGGGCACGCCGTAGTTCCGCACATAGGCCGGCACACCGGCAAGCTGGGCCTCGGTCGAGATGATGAAGTGATAGCCGAAGTCGATGCGCGCGCCCTGCCGAGTCACGGCCACGACGTCGTCGAAGATCGACTCGAAGGGTTCGGTGGCCAACAGGTAGGGGATGAATGTGGTGATGCCGCCCCTTGCGGCTGCGGCGGTCTCGCGGTCGGCATCGCCCGGTTCGCGCGGGCGCGAGATATTCTTGCCATGGCCGAGATGAAGGTGCGGGTCGATGGCACCCGGCAGGATGACAAGGCCGTGGGCGCTCATGTCCTCGCGCGCAGGAGCCGCCTCGCCGGGTTCGAGCAGAGCGGCGATGCGGCCGTCGCGGATGGCGATGTCGCAGGCAGTGCGGCCAAGCCCGGGAAGAATGGCCTCGCCGCCGCGAATGACCAGATCTAATTCCTGCATCCTGCCCTCCTGGACCTTGTTCACGCGCCCGTGCCGACCCGTGCCGAGCGCCTGCATCAGCCGCCCGAGACCGCCCGCGACGGCGATGCCATCGACAGCCGCTTCCAGTCGCACGACCTGTCCGGGCGGCAGACTGCGCGCGGCATTGGCGCGGAACTTCTCGCGTACACGCTGTGGCGCCGCAGGGCGGTTGCGGTTGCCGTCGGCATCCTCCACGCGCACCTCCTGCAACGAGCCGTCCCGGAGCCGAACGCGGATCTCTGCCTCGAACCGCTCGGGAAAACGGTTGTGGCCAAGCGGCTCCCACTCGCTGCGGGCCGCCAGCGCCAGGACGGGCGGCGACAGCACGCGCTCGAAGGTCTCCAGATCGACCTTGCCCTCGACGAGACGCGCGGCCACCACGGCGGGCAGGCTCCAGCGTGCGGCATGGCCGGTCCGGGGCGACTGCTTCAGCGACCAGGGTTCGCAGATGATGCCTGCCGCGCCCGCCGGCACACGGCAGAGGATGTGTTCGATCGCCTCGGCACGCACCCCCCGTGCCGCCAGCAGCCCGGCCGCCTCGATGAAGGGATGAAGATAGTGGCAGCAGGGATGGAACTTGAACGCCGCATCGGCAAGATGCCAGACCGTGCCGAAGTCTCCGGTCAGTGTTTGCAGGCGGCTGGCGGCTGCGTCGTCGCCTGCAAAGGCGCGAAACAGGCCGAAGCGGCCCTCGAACGCGGTTTCGGGCCCGGTCAGGCCGGCTCGCGCCAGCGCAGCGGCGGTGATGCCGGCATGGGCCGCCCAGCCGGGGTGAAGCGATTTCACGCTCGCGCCGTTGCCGAGGAACTCGAACACGCCCGAAGCCTGGCTCAGCGCAATGCCCATCGCCGATACCGCCTGCGCCTGGGTCAGCCCGCCCAGATCGGATGCAACCATCGCCGCGGCCAGCGCACCGCCCACGGAGGTCAGCTGGAAGCCGCGGGCCTGGAAACCGCCGGGCGCGGCCAGCCCGATGCGGATCAGGAACTCCCAGCCGCGCGCATAGGCGCCGAGCACCGCCTCGCCGTCGGAGCCGCCCCCCGCCAACACCACCGCGGCCAGCACCGCGCTGCCATGGACGACAGAGCCCGTATGGGTGTCGTCGTATTCGAGACTGTGGATCAGGCCGCCGTTGATCAGCGCGGCATCGGCCGGGGTGGCGCCGGGAGCATGGCCGAACACCGCTGCCGGCCCCTGCAGCCCCCCCTGCTGGGCGTAATCGAGATAGGGCCGGCCGTTGGACGATCCGGCCGCGGCCAGCCCCACGCCGATCGCATCGAGCAGGTGCAGGCTGGCGACGCGCGCGATGGTTTCGGGCAGGGGCGTGCGGGCGGCCTCCTGCCAGCGTGCCGCGATGTCCTGCGCGAGGGTCATGCCCCGGCTCCGTCCAGTTCGCGCGCTGCCGCAAGTGCTGCGATGCGGCCGAGAGCGATCGCCGACAGCAGGCCGTTGCCCGAGGCATAGCCGAGCGCCCCGGCCCGCCCGCTGATACCCGCAGCCGCGCCGCCGCCG
>JAUQYB010000140.1 GCA_030837825.1 Albidovulum sp. | reverse complement strand
GACCAACATCACCGCGATCGCCGGCGACGGCAGCCACGGCCTGCCCGACCAGGCGCCCTTCGACCGGATCATCGTGACGGCGGCGGCCGAAGACCCGCCGGGGCCCCTATTGGCTCAGTTGCGCGAAGGGGGTATCATGGTTCTGCCGGTGGGGCAGTCGGATACGGTGCAGAGCCTGATCAGGGTGACGCGCAAACCCCACGGATATGACTATGACGAACTCAGGCCGGTGCGCTTCGTGCCGCTGGTGGAGGGGTTGGCGCAGGACTGATCGAAGGCCCGCGCGCGCCCCCCGAAGAACCGAGACAAGGGCCCGGCCACAGGGTCCCGCGATGTGAGGATGCGAGCATGACCCTTTCCCGCCCGACCCGCGCCCGGCCCGCCCTGCGCGGCCCCCTTCTGGGGATCGGCCTTCTGGCGCTCGCTGCCTGCGAGCCCGGCGGCAACTTCGACGCCGACCTGCGGCATTTCGGCGGATCGGGTCTCGACACCACCGCGGCGGTGAGCCAGGCCACCGCGGCCCGGCCGGCCGCCGACGCCCGCGGCATCATCTCCTACCCCGGCTATCAGGTCGCCGTCGCCCGCCGTGGCGACACCGTGGACAGCCTCGCCGCCCGGATCGGCCTGCCCGCGGGGGACCTCGCCTCCTACAACGCGATCACCTCCGGGGCGGCGCTGCGCGAGGGCGAGGTGCTGGCGCTGCCGCGCCGCGTCGCCGAGCCTTCGGCCGCGACCGGCGCCCCCGTCGCCACCGGCGCCGGAGGCGGCGGCATCGACGTGACCACCATCGCCTCGGGCGCGATCGACCGGGCAAGTGCTGCGGGTGCGGCCCCGGGGACGGGCACGGCGCCCGCGCAACCGGCGACGCAGACCACATCGATGATCGGCAATACCGAACCGATCCGCCATCGGGTGATGCGGGGCGAGACCGCCTATTCCATCGCGCGGCTCTACAACGTCAACGTCAAGGCGCTGGCCGACTGGAACGGCCTCGGCCCGGACCTTTCGGTGCGCGAGGGCCAGACGCTGATGATCCCGGTCGCCACCGGCACGCCGGTGAGCCAGGATTTGGTCACCGCCCCCGGGGCCGGCTCGCCCACGCCGACGCCGCCCTCGGCCGCAAAGCCGCTGCCCGCGGAAAAGACCCAGCCGACTGCCGAACCGGTGAAGACCCCGCCCGCCCCCGACCTCGGCGCGCAGAAGACCGCGGCCTCCGGGACCGCGCGCCTTGCCATGCCGGTGTCGGGCAAGATCATCCGCGGCTATGCCAAGAAGAAGAACGAGGGCATCGACATCGCCGCCTCGGCGGGAACCGGCGTCAAGGCCGCGGGCGACGGCACCGTGGCGGCGATCACCAAGGATACCGACCAGGTGCCGATCCTCGTCGTCCGCCACGAGGGCAACCTGCTGACCGTCTACGCCAACATCGACGGGATCGCGGTGGCCAAGGGCGACCGGGTCAAGCGCGGCCAGACCATCGCCAAGGTGCGCAGCGCCGACCCGGCCTTCCTGCATTTCGAGGTGCGCCAGGGCTTCGACAGCGTCGACCCGGTGCCCTACCTGCAATAGCGGTCGGGGCGGCCGGTCATCCCCGGGGCCGCTCTCCCGGCGGCGCGGGCGGCGCCCCCCTCAGATGTGCAGCGCCCGGCCGTAAGCGTCGAGCACGGATTCGTGCATCATCTCGCTGAGCGTCGGGTGCGGGAACACCGTTTCCATCAATTCGGCCTCGGTGGTTTCCAGCGTCCGGCCGATCACATAGCCCTGGATCAGCTCGGTGACTTCCGCCCCGACCATATGCGCGCCCAGAAGCTCGCCGGTCTTCGCGTCGAAGACGGTCTTGACCATGCCCTCGGCCTCGCCCAGCGCGATCGCCTTGCCGTTGCCGATGAACGGGAAGCGGCCGACCTTGACCTGATACCCCTGCTCCTTCGCCTTCGCCTCGGTCAGGCCGACGCTGGCGACCTGCGGCTGGCAATAGGTGCAGCCGGCGATGCTGCCGGGCTTGATCGGGTGCGGGTGCTGGCCTGCGATCAGTTCGGCCACCATCACCCCTTCATGGCTGGCCTTGTGCGCCAGCCAGGGGGCGCCGGCGACATCGCCGATCGCGTAAAGGCCCGCCACCCCGGTGCGGCAGAATTCGTCGGTCACCACATGGGTGCGGTCGACCTTGACCCCCAGCGCCTCAAGCCCCAGATCCTCGACATTGCCGACGATGCCCACGGCCGAGATCACCGTGTCGAATTCCTGCGTCCCGGTCTTGCCGTCCTTCTCGATATGGGCGGTCACGCCGACGCCCGGCTTGCGGTCGAGCTTCTTCACCGCCGCCTTTTCCAGAATCGTCATCCCCTGCTTGACGAAGGCCTTCTTCGCGAAGGCCGAGATTTCGGCATCCTCGACCGGCAGTACCCGGTCCAGCACCTCGACCACCGTGGTCTCGGCCCCGAGCGTGTTGAAGAAGCTGGCAAATTCGATCCCGATCGCGCCCGAGCCGATCACCAGCAGCTTCTTCGGCATCCGCTTCGGTTGCAGCGCATGGCGGTAGGTCCAGACCAGATCGCCGTCGGCCTCCAGCCCCGGCAGTTCGCGCGCCCGCGCCCCGGTCGCCAGGACGATGGCTTTCGCGGCCAGCTCCTCGGTGCCCTTGTCGGTCTTCACCGTGACCAGCCCCGGCTTCGGCAGGGTCGCGGCGCCCATGAACACGGTGATCTTGTTCTTCTTCATCAGATGGCCGATGCCGCCGGAAAGCTGCTTGGCCACCGCGCGCGACCGCTGGACCACCGCGCCCAGGTCAAAGCCCGCGCCCTCAACCTTCAGCCCGAACTCCTTGGCGCGGTGCATCAGGTGGAAGACCTCGGCCGAGCGCAGCAGCGCCTTGGTCGGGATGCAGCCCCAGTTCAGGCAGATGCCGCCGAGATTCTCGCGTTCGACGATGGCGACGGAAAGGCCGAGCTGCGCGCCGCGGATCGCCGCGACATAGCCGCCGGGGCCGGCGCCGATCACGATCATGTCGAATGCCTTCGCGGCCATGTCATCCCTCCGATCCGAAATTTAGTTTAGCCTTAAACTATTTTGCCGGGCGGCGCAATTGGGGCGGCGCTACCCGGCGGCGCCGCGCTCCAGCTCCCGCACCATCGCGGCGTAGCCGCCGGCGGCGAGAAACGCTTCCTCCTCGGCCGTCCCCGGGCGGCCGAGGGCGGCGTTGCGGTAGGGGAAGCGGCCGAAGCGGCGGATGATCTCGGCATGCGCCCGGGCGTGCAGGTGGAAACCCGCTCCCCGCTCGGGCATCCGCTCGGTCACGCAGCGCAGCGAGAGGTACTGGTCGGCCGCCTCCTCGGAATGCTCGAAGGGCATGTAGAAGAAGACCCGCTCGGGCTCTTTCACGCCCAGGTCCCAGCCGTGCTCCATCGCCACACGGGCGCCGGCCCGGGCACGGCCGTCGGTGGCGAAGGCGCGCGCCTCGCCCCGGAACATGTTGCGGGGGAACTGGTCGGTGAGGATCAGGTAGGCGAGCGAGCCACGCGGTCCGTTCAGCCAGAACTCGCGCTCGCCCCTCAGCGCCGCCTCCCAGGCGGGCAGGAAGCGGGCGCGGATTTCGCCGTCGACCGCCTCGTCGACGGCATACCAGCCGCGCTCTCCGACGTCGTGGAGCCAGAAATGGACGATCGCCTCAGGTTCCGACATGACCGCCTCCCGTGCTGCAAAGCCTCGGGAAAGCTTCGCAGGAAGCGGAGCGGTTGGGAAGCCTCATGCGTCCGGCGTTGCGTCCGCCGTCTTCTCCATCGCCGCCTCGACGGCGATCACGCCCGCGACCGGCGAAAGCGGCGCGAAGCTCGCCGTCTGGCCGGCGATGCCGACCCGCCGGCGCGTCATCCGCCAGGCCGCATAGCCGGCCAGCGCAAGAAACAGCACCGCCATCACCAGGAAATAGCCGTTCGGCCCGACCCGCTCCATGATCCAGCCGGTGACGATCGGCCCGCCGATCGCGCCGAGCCCGTTGATGAAGATCAGCCCGGCCGAGGCGGCGGCCATGTCGGAGGCGTCGAGGAAGTCGTTGGTATAGGCGACGAGGAGCGAATAGAGCGGGTTGGAGATGCCGCCCATCACCACGGCGACGACCAGAAGGCCGGTGAATCCGAGGTCGAAGACCGTGGCGCCAAGCATCGCCACCCCGCCGAGCGCCGCGAGCCAGAGCACGAGCTGGCGCCGCCCGAGCCGGTCGGAGGCCCAGCCGATCGGATACTGGAACACCAGCCCGCCGACATAGATCGCCGCGACGAAGATCGAGATCTCGCGCACGTTCAGCCCCGCCGTGGTGCCCCAGACCGACGACATGCCGAACTGCGCGGAAAAGACACCGCCGAGCAGGAACATGCCGATGCAGCCCAGGGGCGAGGCGCGGTAGAGCGCGGCGAAACTCAGCCGCTTGGTCGTCTCGAAGGCGGGCGCGGGCGTCGCCGCCAGAAGGATCGGCGTGAAGGCGAGCGAGACCAGCACCGAGGGAATGACGAAGAGGATGTAGCCCGAGGGATCGCCGAAGTTCAGAAGCGCCTGCGCGGCGATGATGCCCAGCATCTGCATGATCATGTAGAGCGACAGCGCCTGCCCCCGCGTCTCGTTCGTCGAGGCGTTGTTGAGCCAGCTTTCGGCGGTGATGTAGACGCCCGAGAAGGAAAAGCCGATGATCACCCGCATCGCCGCCCAGGCCATCCAGTCCGGCGCCGCGGCATACATGATCAGCACCGCCGAGATCATCGAGCCCAGGGCCGCGAAGACCCGCACATGGCCGACGCGGCGGATCATCTCGGGCGTCATCCGGCTGCCGAAGAGGAAGCCCGCGAAATAGGCCGCCATCACATAGGACATCTGGGTGGTGGTGAAGCCCTCGATGCCGCCGCGGATGCCGAGAAGCGTGCCCTGCATCCCGTTCCCGAGCATCAGGAGCATCATGCCGAAAAGAAGGGCCCAGGAATTGCGGAGCACGGTGAGCATCGAAGGGGCCTTTCGCTGGCGTTGACGGACAGGATCGCAGAAGCAGCGGCGGCGGTCAGGCCCGCGCCCGACATTCCGTCGCCGGGCGGCGGCGCGCCGGCAACAGCAGCGAGGCGTCGCCGTAGGAGAAGAAGCGGTAGCCCGCGGCGATCGCATGGGCATAGGCGCGCGCCATCCTCTCCCGCCCCATCAGCGCCGCGACGAGCATCAGAAGCGTGGATTTCGGCAGGTGGAAGTTGGTCATCAGCCCGTCGATGACGCGGAAGCGGTAGCCGGGATAGATGAAGATGTCGGTCGGGCCGCGCCAGGGCCGGACCTCGCCGTCCGCACCGGCCGTCTCGATCAGCCTCAGCGCGGTGGTGCCGACCGCGATCACCCGGCCCCCGGCGGCGCGCGTGGCGTTGATCTCCTTGGCCGCCCGTTCCGTCACCTCGCCCCATTCGGCGTGCATCCGGTGGGTGGTCACATCCTCCACCTTCACCGGCAGGAAGGTGCCGGCGCCGACATGGAGCGTGACATGGCTGAAGGCGACGCCCCTTTCCGCCAGCCGGGCCAGGAGCGCCTCGTCGAAATGGAGCGAGGCGGTGGGGGCCGCCACCGCGCCGGCGTGGCGGGCAAAGACGGTCTGGTAGTCCTCGGCATCCTGCGCGTCGGGGGGGCGCAGCGCGGCGATGTAGGGCGGCAAGGGCATCTGCCCCGCCTCGGCAAGTGCGGCATCGAAATCGGCGCCAGTCAGGTTGAAGGACAGTTCCGCCTGCCCCCCGACGATCGCCTCCACCCGCGCCGACAGCCGGTCGGAAAGCCGGATCGCCTCGCCCTCCCTCAGCTTGCGGAGCGGCCTGACGAGGGCCGCCCAGCGCCCGCCGGGGCGCGGCTCGAGAAGCGTGAGCTCGATCCTTGCCACCGCCGCGCCCTGCCCGGTGGCCCGCTGCCGCGTGCCGGACAGCCGTGCGGGAATGACCCTGGTGTCGTTCAAGACCAGCCGGTCGCCGGGGCCGAGAAGGTCGGGCAGGTCGCTGACATGGCGGTCGCTCAGGCGCTCGCCCTCCTCCCGCTCCTCGATGACCAGAAGCCGGGCGGCCGGACGCGGGCGGACAGGGCGCGTGGCGATCAGCGCTTCGGGCAGGTCGAAGTCGAAATCGCTGAGCCTCATTGGTCGAGCTTCGGCGGTTCGGAGCGGAAGATGTCGCGGAACATTCCCGGCGTCAGGATCGACAGCGGGTTGACACTGACCTTGGGATCCTCGGCGACCCCGGTCATGCGGTAGTTGAAGCCGAAGAGACCCTCGCGCCGCTTCGAGAAGATCTGGCCGATGCCGTTCAGCATGTAGATCGGCGAAATCGTGCCCTGGAGGTCGAGCACCTGGCCCTTTGCACGGTAGGTGCCGGCGCCCGAGATGCCGAGAGAGGGGCCGACGGCTGATCCGTCGCGGATCTCCAAGGCCCCGGGTGTCAGCCGGAAATCACCCGAAACGTCGGAAAAGAGAAGCCCCGGCCCGTTGAGCTGGGTCAGCAGGCCGACGACCGAGATGGCGTCGAGCAGTTCGGCCAGCGCCGGAACGCCGGTCACGCGGAACTGCCCGATCGAAAGCGTGCCGTCGTAGTCGCGCCCCTCTCCGCGCGGCCTGAGCGTCAGGTCGAACCGGCCGCCCACGCCGCGCGTGAAAAGCCCCGCCGCCCGGAACGCGGCACCGGCGTCCTCGCCCCGGATGCGCACCGCGGTGCGGCCCGCCATCGGCACTGCCGCGCCCTGCACCGGGGTTTCGCCGTTCACGCGGCCGGTGAAGTCGCCGGTCAGGCCGCCGCGGGTGGCGAAGGCACCGCGAAAGCCGGTGAGCGAAATCCCCTCGGTCACCTGCACCCGGTCGAGCGCGACGGTGAGCGGCCCGCCGCCCGCGCCGCCTTCGCCCTGTCCGAAGGTTGCGCCCCTCAGGTCGAGGCGGCCGGAGGTGACCGAGACCGCCAGCGGCCGGCCCCTGCCCTGCCCCTTCAGCTCCACCTCCCCGTCGAACCAGTCGCCCACCTTCGCCCGCTGGAGCCGGACCGCGTCGAGCCCGCCGTCGGCATTGAGCGCGATCCCGCCTTCGGCGACCAGCCCCGCGGCGTCCAGCCTGAGCGTGTCAATTTCCGCGGGCTTGCCGAACGCACCGTCAAGGGCGAACTCACCCTTCACCGAGGCGGCCTTGGTCCAGCCGATTTGCGGTATCCGGAGCGTGAGGCCCGCAAGGTCCGAGGTCAGGTGAAACCGGCCCGGCCGGCCGACCGCGAGGTCGAGCGTGAACGCTCCGGTGCCGGTGCCGCTGACCGCCCCCCCGGGCAGGGCCACGCCGAAGACCTCGAGCGTCCGCGACGAGATCTCCATCGTGCCCTCCGCACGGCTCCGCCCCTTGTCGCCGGGCGCGAACCCCTGCCGCCAGCGCAATTCCATCGGCACGTCCGACAGGACCGCCGGCCCCCAGATCTCGAGGCCCGTGCGATCGGCCCTGAGCTGGAGCCGCCCCGCTGTCAGCACCCGCCCCGGCGCGACGCGGTCCGAAGTCACGTCGAAAAGCTCGGCGGTGACGCTGTAGCCCACGTCCTGGGGCCGGATCTTCGGCGCCAGCGTCAGGTCGAGGACGGCCACCGAGCGCGCGCGCCCCTCGGCGATGTCGACCGCGCGGCCCGCCTTCTTCAGGAACTCGAATGGCGGCTCGTCCAGAAGCGACAGCGCCCCGGTGATCGTGCTCTCGGTCTTCAGGGTGAAGCGCGCCGGCGCCGGCTTGATCCTGAGGTCGGGGATCGACATGACCGATCCCGCCACGTCGATCCTGCCGCCGGAGGGCGCCGTGACATGGCCGCGGTCGACCACCAGCGTATAGGTATAGTCCCCGATCGTGGCATAGCCCGCACCGTCCTCGATCGGCGGCAGCGTCTTCAGCACCCGCACCTCGGTGTCGCGAAACTCCCAGCCGAGCATGAAGCGCGGCTCGGCGCCCGGGGTCAGCCGGAACGCGGCCTTCACGTCGAACAGCTCGCTCGTCGCCACGTTCTGCTCGAGCCAGGCGCGGGTCTTCGGCACGGCGGCGACAGGCCAGAGCGCCATCAGCCGCGCGCTGGTGATCGCGTCCATCTCGGCGTCGAGCGACACCGCCCAGCCGGCGGGCGCGGCAGTGAAGCTGCCTCGCGCCCCGATCCGGTGGTCACCGTCGACCAGCGCAAGCTGGCCGATGTCGAGGCGGAACGGGTCGAGCGCGAGACGGAAGTCGAGCGCGCCCTGGCTGATCGCCACCGGGTCGGCGAACAGCCCCTCGGGGTCTGCCTTCAGGTCGGTGATCGCCACCTGCCCGACCAGAGCGTTCGGGAAGGCGCCGGTGAACTCCTTGAGCCAGGCCTTGGCCGAGGCGCGCACCCGCAGCGCCGGCCCGTCGATGGCGACGTCGGAAAAGACCAGCGAGGCCCCGGCGGGATCATAGCTGAGGTCGAGCCGGGCGCGGTCGAAGCGCACCGGTTTGGTGCCGGCCGTGGGCCTCAGCGCCCCGGCGCCGATCTCGAGCGTGCCGTCGAGCGGGGCATAGGTTCCGTCGGTCGCGATGCCGGTGGCAAGCGCGCCGGAAATCGGCGCGTCGAGCGCCCCGAGCCAGGCCAGCGCGGGCGACTGGGCGGCGAGGTCGCGCGCCGAGACGCCCTCGACCCGCATCGAGACGGCCGCTTCCGGCGAGCCCTTGACGGAAGAGAAGGCGATCTGCGCGCGCCCGCGCGCCTGCCCGGCCTCCTCGACCGAGAAGCCGAGATCGATCCCGAGCGTCCGCGCGTCCTGCCTGAGCGCGAGCCATCCTGCTGCCGCGGTCCATTGCCGGCCCGAGCGATCGTCCCGCAGGGTCAGGTCGAGCGCCTCGACGGTGATGTCCTCGATCCCCCTCAGCGCCGGCGCCTCGAAGGCGCGGTCGATGGCGGCGACGATCTCGGCCGGCTCCAGCGCCTGCGCGGCGCCGGGCGCCTCCTGCCCGAGGGTGACGTCGAGACTGCCGTCCGCCAGCCGCCGCAGCGCGATCTGCGCGCCGTAGATCGACAGGCTCCGCGGTTCGAGCCGGCCGCTGAGGACGGCCCGGGCCTTCAGCGTGGCGCGCAGGTCGGGCAGCACCGCGATCTGCCGGCCGTCGGGGGCGAAAAGCTCCACCGCCCTGAGACGCGCATGGGGCACGAAGCTGCGGTCCACCACCAGTTCCAGCCCGCCCACCTTCGCCGAAACCACCCCCGCCAGCGCCTCGTTCGCCCGCGCCTCGACCCTGGCGACCACCCAGCGCGGCGCGGCGATGACATGGCCGGTCAGGCCGAGGGCGATGTTGACGAGGATCAGCACCGCGACGAGTGCCACGCCGAACCACAGGCGGGGATGGCGCCCGTGATGCGCCGCGTGGTGCGCCGCGTGCTGCGGCGGCGGGTCCGCCGCCCCCGTCCTGTCCTCTGTCTCCGTCATCCCTGCCTCCGGCGGCGGTTCCGCCCGCCGCCCGCGCACGCCCTGCCACCCGGCGCGGCTTTCCTTTATCCTCGCCGGCGCGGTAGTAAAGCACCAAGTGCCGCGCAATGCACGGCGGACAGGACAGGATGGCGAAGAGATGCTCAGCCAAGGCGATGCCGCCCCCGACTTCACCCTGCCCCGCGACGGTGGCGGAACCGTCACGCTCTCGACGCTCCGGCCGGCGAAGGTCGTGCTCTACTTCTATCCGAAGGACGACACGCCGGGTTGCACCACCGAGGCGCTGGACTTCACCCGCCTCTCCGCGGAGTTCGAAGCCGCAGGCGCTGTCGTCATCGGCATCTCGAAGGACAGCGTGCAGGCGCACGAGACGTTCTGCCGCAAGCACGGGCTGGGCGTGATCCTCGCCTCCGACGAGGGCGGCGACACCTGTGAGCGCTACGGCGTCTGGGGCGAGAAGAGCCTTTACGGCCGGACCTTCATGGGGATCGAGCGGACCACCTTCCTGATCGACGACGCGGGGAAGGTCGCGCGCGTCTGGCGGCGGGTGAAGGTCGCCGGCCACGCCGCGGAGGTTCTGGCGGCGGTGCGAGGCGCGTAAGCCGCCCCGGTTGCCCGCGTGGGAAAGCCGGTTAAGATTCGGCAATTCAACGCGATAGCACCCGCCGTCGGCGGGATTTCGCCGAAAGCGGCGGGTTCCGGCCGGCGCGCCTTCCGCCGCCGCCGGAAGCCTTGCGACGGCAGGGGGCGGATTGTATCCCGGCGTTGCGGGATCCGTGGGGATGTGTCCCGCCACATGCGACAACAATACGGGGGATAGGCGTGAAAGCTCGTCTCATTGGCCGTTTCAGTGCTGCCCTGGAAAGACGGCTCCCGGAACAGCGCCTGTTCCTGCGCTCGGATTCCGAAACGCGATTCATCCGGCTGAGGCCGATCACCCAGGCGGTGGCGCTCGCGGGGTCGGCCGCGGTCCTGGCCTGGACGATCGTGGCCACGGCGATCCTGCTGATGGATTCGATCGGCTCGGGCAACGCGCGCGAACAGGCGCGCCGCGAACAGGCCAACTACGAGGGCCGTCTCGACGCGCTGTCGGCCGAACGCGACCGGCGCGCCGAAGAGGCAGTAGCGGCGCAGGAACGCTTCGCGCTGGCGATGCAGCAGGTCTCGGGCATGCAGTCCGCGCTTCTTGCCTCCGAAGAGCGGCGCAAGGAACTGGAAACCGGCATCGGCGTGATCCAGTCGACGCTGCGGCGCACGATGACCGAGCGCGACCAGGCGCTGTCGCGGGTCACCGAACTGGCGGCGGCCGCCTCCGAAGGGCCTTCGGCCCCCTCCGCCGCCGCAGCGGCCCCCGCCGACACCGCCGACACGCTCGAATTCCTCACCGCCGCACTCGGCCGCACCGCCGCCGAACGCGACGCGATGGCCGAACTCGCCGATACCGCCAAGGCCGAGGCCGACGAAATCGCCTATGACAAGAAGCTTCTGGAGGAACGCCACGACGAAATCTTCACCAGCCTCGAAGAGGCGGTGACGGTCTCGATGGCGCCGCTCGACAAGATGTTCTCCTCGGCCGGGCTCGACCCCGACGACCTGATCGAAGAGGTGCGCCGCGGCTATTCGGGCCAGGGCGGCCCGCTTGGCCCGCTGGCACCGCTGGCCGGCCCCGGCGGCGACCCGGACAGCGCCCGTGCCGAGCGGATCCTCGAGGGACTGGACCGGATGAACCTCTACCGGCTGGCGGTGGAAAAGTCGCCCTTCGCGATGCCGCTGAAGACCACCTTCCGCTACACTTCGGGTTTCGGCCGCCGCTGGGGCCGGATGCACGAGGGCATCGACATGGCGGGCTCGCTCGGCTCGCCGGTCTATGCGACGGCCGAGGGCACGGTGACCCATGCAGGATGGGAATCGGGCTATGGCAACATGGTCGAGGTGCGCCACGACTTCGGCCTCGTCACCCGCTACGGCCACCTCTCGAAGGTGCGGGCGGAGGTGGGCCAAAAGGTCTCGCGCGGCGACAGGATCGGTGATATGGGGAATACCGGCCGTTCCACCGGCACCCATCTGCACTACGAGGTGCGTGTGAACGGCTCTGCTGTGAACCCGATGACGTTTATCAAGGCGGCCAACAATGTTTTCTAAAAGCAGGATCAACGAACCCGGACCCAAGGCGGGCACCCCGACCGAACAGCCGAAGGCGCCCGAGCCTGCCGCGACGAAGCCTGCGTTCGACTATCTGTCCTCCGCGCCCAAGGCCAAGCCGGGCGTTTCCGTCCTCTCCTCCGACCTCACGATCACCGGCAACGTAAAGACCTCGGGCGACATCCAGGTCGAGGGCGTGGTCGAGGGCGACATCCGCGCCCATCTGCTGACCGTCGGCGAAAGCGCCACGATCAAGGGCGAGATCGTCGCCGACGACATCGTCGTCAACGGCCGGGTCGTCGGCCGGGTGCGCGGGCTGAAGGTGCGGCTCACCTCGACCGCGCGGGTCGAGGGCGACCTCATCCACAAGACCATCGCGATCGAGAGCGGCGCCCATTTCGAGGGCTCGGTCCAGCGCCAGGAAGACCCGCTGTCGAACGGCGCGCCGCGGATCGCCGTGGCACCGGCGGCCGCTGCGAGGAACTGACGGGGCCGCGAAAGCGGTGTGGTCGAAGGCGCCCCGGGCGGGCGCCTTTTTCTTTCGTTGCCGTCAATCCGCCAGCGCGCGGCGATACATGTGCCAAGTGGCGTGCCCCAGGACCGGAAGCGCGACGAAGAGGCCCATGAACAGCGGCAGCATCGCCAGGAACAGGAACACCGCGATCACGCCCCCCCAAACCAGCATCACGCCCGGATTGGCAAGGGCGGTGCGTGTCGAATGGATCATCGCGGTGACGAAGTCGATTTCCTTCTCCAGAAGCAGCGGCAGGCCGACGACAGTGGTGGCAAAGAGCACGCCCGCAAAGCCCGCGCCGACCACGCTTCCGACCAGCAGCATCACAGGGCCGTTTCCTTCGAGGAACAGGCTTACCATGTCCTGCGCCGGCCCGAAGGCGCGCAGCCCCATGAAGAGGGCGAAGAGCGCATGGGCAACGAAGACCCAGAACAGGAAGACGACGATGATGACGGCGGCGATCGCCGGAATCTGGCGGTCCTTCTGCGCGAAGACGACGCCGAGGATCGCGCGCCAGTCCAGCGGCTGCCCCCGCTCGATCCGCCGGCTGACCTCGTAGAGTCCGACCGCGGCGAAGGGGCCGAGAAGCGGGAAGCCGACCGAGACCGGGGCCAGCCACCATTGCTGGCCGGCGACGCCATAGACGCTCCAGAGGATCAGTCCGCCCGCGACATAGACGGCGCTGAAGAACAGCCCGAACAGCGGCGCGCGCAGGAAGTCGCGAAGGCCGAGCCTCAGGACATCCGGGATTTCCGACATTTCGACATGGCGGATTTCGGGCAGCGGGTCGGGCCCCCGATGGGTCGCATCCATGATTTCCCCTCCTGTTCGCGGGAGGGAGGCTAAGGCAGGCACGGCCCGTATGACAAGCGGGAACCGGCGCGCCAGCGCGGCAGGAACGATGATCGCGGCCGGGCCGCCTCAGCCCGCCGCCTCAGTCGTCGGCGCGGGCCTCGGCGCGGCTCTTGCCCTCGACCCCGAGCGCCAGCGTCGCCGCCATGAAGCCGTCAAGGTCGCCGTCGAGCACGCCCTGGGTATCCGAGGTCTCGTAGCCGGTGCGCAGGTCCTTCACCATCTGGTAGGGCTGGAGCACATAGGACCGGATCTGGTTGCCCCAGCCGGCGTCGCCCTTGGATTCATGCGCCGCGTTGATCGCCGCGTTGCGCTTGTCGAGTTCAAGCTGGTAGAGCCGCGACCTCAGCGCGTTCATCGCGATCTCGCGGTTCTGGTGCTGGGATTTCATCGACGAGGTCACCACGATGTTGGTCGGCAGGTGGGTGATCCTGACCGCCGAGTCGGTGGTGTTGACGTGCTGGCCGCCGGCGCCCGACGAGCGGAAGGTGTCGATCCTGATCTCGTTGTCGGGGATCACGATCTCGATGTTGTCGTCGACCACGGGATAGACCCAGACCGACGAGAACGAGGTGTGCCGCCGCGCCGCCGAATCGTAGGGCGAGATGCGCACCAGCCGGTGCACGCCCGATTCCGATTTCAGCCAGCCATAGGCATTGGGCCCGGAAATCTTGTAGGCGGCCGAGCGGATGCCCGCCTCCTCGCCCGGGGTCTCGGCCTGAAGCTCGACCTTGTAGCCCTTCTTTTCGGCCCAGCGGACATACATCCGCGCCAGCATCGACGCCCAGTCGCAGCTTTCGGTGCCGCCGGCGCCGGCGTTGATTTCAAGGAAGGTATCGTTGCCGTCGGCCTCGCCATCGAGCAGCGCCTCAAGTTCCTTGCCGGCGGCGAATTCCTTCAGCGCCTTGAGCGAGGTCTCGGCCTCCGCGACGATCTCCCTGTCATCCTCCATCTCGCCCAGTTCGATCAGCTCGACATTGTCCTTCAGGTCGCGCGCGATCCGGCGATAGGTCTCGACCGCGTCCATCAGCATCTGCCGCTCGCGCATCAGCTTCTGGGCGCGCGCCGGATCGGACCAGAGGTCGCCGTCCTCGATCATCGCGTTCATTTCCTCGAGCCGGTGCGGCGCGGTCTCCCAGTCCATCCGCTGGCCGAGGAGCTTCAGCGACTTCTCGACCGCCTCGACCACATTTTCCATCTCGGCGCGCATGGGCCGTCGTCCTTCCGTCGATTGCTGCGCGTAGATAGTCGAGCCGGCACCCGCGGGCAAGGGTCGGGGGGCAAGGGTCGGGCGGCGACGGTCAGGCGGGCGGAAAGCGCCCCGATGCCCGTCGCAATCGGAACGGACCCCCGCCCGGGGCCGCATCATGCTCTCACCGATCGGAAGGAGACGCCATGACCGACCACTACCGCGACCGCCGCAAGATCGACCCGACGCGGGGGGACCGTCTGCCAGACGGCACGCCCAACGACAACGACCGGGTGGAGATCGGGCCGACGCAGATCGCCTTCCGCGAATGGGACGCGGCGGGGCTGACCCCGCCCGACCTCGCGGCGATGCGGGAGTTCCGCTGGCGGAGGCTGACGCAGGCCATCGTCGCCCGCGGCTGGGGCGGGCTTCTGATGTTCGATCCGCTGAACATCCGCTACGCCACCGACACCACCAACATGCAGCTCTGGAACGCCCACAACCCGTTCCGCGCCTGCCTGCTCTGTGCCGACGGGCACATGGTGATCTGGGAATACAAGAACGCCCCCTTCCTGGTGTCCTTCAACCCTCTGGTGAAGGAAATCCGCGCCGGTGCCTCGTTCTTCTACGCCGTCTCGGGCGACCGCGGCGAAGCCGACGCCGCCTCCTTCGCCGGGCAGGTGGAGGAGGTGATGCGGGCGCACGCCGGCGCCAACCGCCGGCTCGGCGTCGACAAGATCCAGATCCACGGGCTCAGGGCGCTGGAACGCGCGGGATTCGAGGTGATGGAGGGCGAGGAACTGACCGAGCGCACCCGCGCGGTCAAGGGGCCGGACGAGATCCTCGCGATGCGCTGCGCCCATCACGCCTGCGAGGCGGCAATCACCGAGATGGAAGCCTTCACCAGAGAAAACGTACCGAAATGCACTGTCAGCGAGGACGACATCTGGTCAGAATTGCACAAAGGCAACATCCGGCGCGGCGGCGAGTGGATCGAGACCCGGCTTCTCGCCTCCGGGCCCCGGACCAATCCGTGGTTTCAGGAATGCGGACCGCGGATCGTCCGGCCAAACGAGATCGTCGCCTTCGACACCGACCTGATCGGCTCCTATGGCATCTGCATCGACATCTCCCGCACCTGGTGGGTGGGCGACGCGCGGCCGACGAACGCGATGGTCTCGGCGATGAACCACGCGCTCGACCACATCCGCGACCACCAGGCGCGGCTCAGGCCCGGCGTGCCGATCCGCGAGCTGGTCTTCGGCGGACACCGGCTGGAGGATCAGTACTGGGCGCAGAAATATTCCTGCAAGATGCACGGGGTCGGGCTTTGCGACGAATGGCCCTATGTCCCCTACCCCGACGCCTGGGCCGAGGGTGCCTTCGACCACGCGATCGAGGAGGGCATGGTGATCTGCACCGAGGCGCTGGTCTCGCCCGAGGGCGGCGACTTCTCGATCAAGCTCGAGGACCAGGTGCTGATCACCGCCACCGGCTGCGAGAACCTGACGACCTATCCGTTCGACCCGAGGCTGGTCGGGGGCTGAGGCGCACCGGGCTGAGACGAGGGGATGGCGCTTCGGTCACCCGTCGTCCCGGCGGAGGGAACGACAGCGGCAAGGTGCGGAGGGCGGCGACCGGCCGCGGGCGGGCGCTGCGCAACGCCGGATTGGGGCGCTTTATGGTGCCGCTCTCCCAACCGCAGTTCTGCTGGAGGCGTTGCAATGCGCCCGCCCGGGGGGATGAGGCGCGCCCGGACGATCTGCCGGTGGCAGATCGTCAGCGCCGAATGCTCGCTGCCCGATCGGCGGGCGGGGAGGCGGGCGCCGTCCGGGCTGGTCGCCCGGGCGAGACCGCGGGGGCGTAGTTTTTCCCTCCTGTCACCCCCGCGCAAGCGAGGGCCCCGCTGCCCGCCTCCCCAGATGCAACAGGCCCCCGTTATCCTTCGCGACGGTAGCTCGATCGCATCGTGTAGTCCTTGCGCGGGCCCCGCACCGTCCATTCCGCCCGCCACTCCGGCCAGCGCGAGAAGTCGTAGCGCACGCGGTAGTCGTCGGGGTCGCACCAGTGCCGCGCCTCCGGCTCGGCCGGATCGAAGGCGTGGAAGGGCCGGCCGTCGGCATGGTCGATGACGATGCGGCCGCCCTCCTCCCGCCAGAGGTAGTCGCGGACGGCGAGAACCCCGGGCGCCGCGCCGAGCCACATCCGCCCCTCCTCGCGGTAGGCGAGTCCCTGCGGCACCGGGCGGAACTCGGCCACGCCCTCGAACCGGCCGGTTACGGCTCCGAGCCGGTCGTCGATCCGCCGCCCGATCCGCCAGCGCCCCGCGAAATCCTCAAGCCGCACCGCGCCTCCCCGTTGCATCCTCACCCGCCGCCCCGCCATAGTGCCGCGACCGGCCCGCCGCCGCCAGAGCCATGCCCCATCCGACCGTCCATCTTCTGACCTGCATCCGCAACGAAGGCCCGTTCCTGCTGGAATTCGTGGCCCATCACCTCGTCGTCGGCTTCGACCGCATCTTCATCGCCGCCAACGATTGCGACGACGGCTCGGTGCGGCTTCTCAGGGCGATGCAGGCGACGGGCCATGTCGGCTTTGTCCAGCACCGGGTGGCACCCGGCAAGGTGCCGCAATCCGAGGGCTATGCGCGGCTGCGCGAACGCTTCGAAGTGGATGCCGCCGATTGGCTGATGATGCTCGACGCCGACGAGTTCCTCAACGTCCATGCCGGCGACCATACGCTGGGGGCGCTCATCGCCGCAGCACCGGAGGGGGTGGACGTGATCGCGCTCAACGCCATGACCTTCGGGCCGGGCGGCCACACCCACTGGCGTCCCGGCCCGGTCACCGCGATGTTCCTCGACCGGCTGCCCGAGCATCACAAGGCCAATGGCGCGCTGAAGACGCTGAGCCGCAACCCCGGCCATTACGGCGCGGTCCACAACCATTCGCTCACCCGCTATCGTGGCCCGAAGGCCCGGCTGACGGTGATGCGCGGTGACGGCAGCTTGCGCGAGATCGACGCCGCGGCGCCCCTGTGGAAGGAGCTTCGCCACGTCCCGCGCGCCGAAATCCGCCATGCGCTCGCGCAATACAACCACTACGCGGTCAAGACGCCCGACGCCTACCGGCTGCGCCAGATCCGCGGCCGCGGCGCCGCGCCGGCGGGAGAGCCGAACCTGCGCCACGACGCCGCCTATTTCGCCGACCGCGCCGGGGGCGGCATCCGCGACACCTCGATCCTGCGGTATCACGAGACGGTGGCCGCGAAGATGGCCGAGCTTCTCGCCGACCCCGACATCCGCCACTGGCACGCCCATGCCGAGGCGCATTTCGCCCGCCGTCTCGCCGCGCTGCCGGCCCCGGGCTGAGCCCGGCTTGCCAGCGGGGCCGCTGCGGTCTAAGGGACCACCGCGTCCCCGCCGCAAAGGAAACCCGATGATCCCGCGTTATTCCCGCCCCGAGATGGTCGCGATCTGGTCGCCCGAGACGAAGTTCCGCATCTGGTTCGAGATCGAGGCCCATGCCTGCGACGCACAGGCGGCATTGGGGGTGATCCCCCAGGCGAATGCCGAGGCGGTGTGGCGGGCGAAGGACGTGGAATTCGACGTCGCCCGGATCGACGAGATCGAGGCGGTGACCAAGCACGACGTGATCGCCTTCCTCACCCATCTGGCCGAGATCGTCGGCGCCGACGAGGCGCGCTTCGTCCACCAGGGCATGACCTCCTCGGACGTGCTCGACACCACGCTCAACATCCAGTTGGTCCGCGCGTCTGACCTGCTGCTGAAAGGGCTGGACCGGGTGCTGGCCGCGCTGAAGACCCGCGCCTACGAACACAAGGACACGCTGCGGATCGGCCGCAGCCACGGCATCCATGCCGAGCCGACGACGATGGGGCTGACCTTCGCCCGCTTCTACGCCGAGATGAAGCGCGGCCGGGAACGGCTTGAAAACGCACGGAAAGAGGTCGCCACGGGGGCGATTTCCGGCGCGGTCGGCACCTTCGCCAACATCGACCCGCGGGTCGAGGAACATGTCTGCAAGATGCTGGGCCTGGTGCCCGAACCGATCAGCACCCAGGTGATCCCGCGCGACCGGCACGCGATGTTCTTCGCCACGCTCGGCGTGATCGCCTCCTCGATCGAGAACATCGCCATCGAGATCCGCCACATGCAGCGGACCGAGGTGCTGGAGGCCGAGGAATATTTCGCCCCCGGCCAGAAGGGGTCGAGCGCGATGCCGCACAAAAGGAACCCGGTGCTGACCGAGAACCTGACCGGACTCGCCCGGCTGGTGCGGATGGCGGTGGTGCCGGCGATGGAGAACGTCGCGCTCTGGCATGAACGCGACATCAGCCATTCGAGCGTCGAGCGGGCGATCGCCCCGGATGCGACGGTGACGCTTGACTTCGCGCTGCACCGGCTGGCCGGGGTGATCGAGAAGCTGGTGATCTACCCCGATAACATGCTGAAAAATCTTCATAAATTCAAGGGGCTGGTGATGAGCCAGCGGGTGCTGCTGGCGCTGACCCAGGCCGGTGTTTCCCGCGAGGACGCCTATCGCCTCGTGCAGAGGAACGCGATGAAGGTCTGGGAAAAGGGCGCGGACTTCAAGACCGAGCTGCTGGCCGACCCGGAGGTGACGGCGGCGCTGTCGCCGGCCGAGATCGAGGAAAAGTTCGATCTGGCCTATCACACCAAACACGTCGACACGATCTTCGCTCGCGTCTTTGGCGGCTGAAGCGACACGATTGCGTGAAACGCTGCGTTTCCCATGCGGAAACGCTTGCCGCGCGGGTGGCCGGGCTGGCACTCTGGTCCCAGCCAACAGGAGGATGCCATGCCGATCAGGATGATTGCCGTTGCCCTCGCCCTTCTTGCCGGCCTCGCGCCTGCGCTTGCACGGGCCGAGTGCGGTGCTGACCGCCACGCCCAGATGAGCTGCGCCGATGGCCAGAGTTGGGACGCCGCAACACGGAAATGCGTGACCGTCGAAAGCTGAGCGAAGCCCGCGTAACCGCGGCTTAACCGCTTTGCCGGATTCTGCCGGCACGTGCAGAGTCCGGAGCGTTCGATGACGGCCCTTCCCATGCCTGTTGCGGCTGGCATGCCAGCCCCCGCCCGGCGGCAAGCCGCCGCCCCGCGGGCGCCAGGGGCTGGCGGTGCCGCCCTGACCGGACGCCAGAAGGCCGCGATTATCGTGCGCCTTCTGCTTGCCGAAGGCGACAGCTTGCCACTGCGCGCCCTGCCCGATCACATGCAGGCGGCGCTGACCGAACAGATCGGCGCCATGCGCACCGTCGACCGCATCACGCTCGAGGCGGTGGTGGAGGAGTTCATCGCGCAACTCGATTCGATCGGCCTCAGCTTTCCCGGCGGCATCGACGGCGCGCTCCACATGCTCGATGGGCACATTTCCGCCACCGCCGCCAGCCGGCTGAAACGGCTTTCCGGCGCCTCGTCCAAGGCCGATCCGTGGGACCGCATCGCCGCGCTGGAAATCGAGAAGCTTCTGCCTGTGCTGTCGGAGGAAAGCGCCGAGGTCTGCGCGGTGATGCTGTCCAAGCTGCCGGTGTCGCGCGCGGCGGAACTGCTCGGCCGGCTGCCGGGAGAGCGGGCGCGGCGGATCGCCCACGCGGTCGGCCAGACCGGGAACATCGACCCCGAGACGGTGCGCCGGATCGGCCTCGCGCTTGCCGCGCAACTCGAATCGCAACCCCTGCGCGCTTTCGAGGCCGAACCCCACGAACGCATCGGGGCGATCCTGAACGCCTCGCCGGCCGCGACGCGCGACGAGGTGATGGAAGGGCTCGCGGCCGCCGACGAAGGCTTCGCGCGCCAGGTTCGCAAGGCGATCTTCACCTTTGCCGACATCGCCGGACGGATCGAGGGGCGCGACATCGCGAAGGTGATCCGCGGGGTCGAACAGGCAAGACTCGTCACCGCGCTGGCCGGCGCCGGGGCCGAAGGGGATGCCGCCTCGGCCGAGTTCATCCTCGCCAACATGTCGCAGCGCATGGCCGCCACGCTGCGCGAGGAGATCGCCGAGCGCGGCAAGGTGCGCGAGAAGGACGCCGAGGCGGCGATGACCGAGATCGTCGCCTCGGTCCGCAGCCTGGTCGACGCGGGCGAGATCACGCTGCGCCCGGCCGAGGAGGAGACGGAGGAGGGCTGAGGCCGATTCCCTGCCCCGGCGGACAGGCGGGGGCGCCGCCCCCATCGCCGCGGAACGCGGCGATTCCCCCGGGATATTTCCGCAACAGAGAAGGTAGGGGAGGGCCCGGCCCCCGCGCCCTGCCCGCCCGCGGCCGCCCCGATGCCGGCGAGACTGGATTGTCGCGGCGGCGGCCCGGTGCAGGGCCGTCTCTCGCGACTGAAGAGGGACGAGACGCGCTCGCGTCGCATCCGCATCCGGCTGACCGATGACTCCGGAAAAACGCTGGTCCGCTTCAGTCGCAGGTCGATGACCTCGCTGATGACGGCCTAGGAGAAGCGTGCCGACGGAAACGCCACGACGGACACCGTCCCCTCGGATGCCTTGGGTGACACAACTGGCCAAGGCGCCGGCACGGTGGGGAATATGGGAGATACGCCGCCGCAGGGCAGTCTGGGGCCCTGGACGCCTCGGCCCGTCCTTTCGTCAACGACCGCCACCATCCCGGCCGCCACGAGGTGCTGCGGGCGATCGAACCGGAGGCCTTCGCCGGCCTGCCCGACGCGGGCCGGGGCCAGGGCGCCGAAAGCCCCGGGGCAGAGACCTGGCGGCGGATGATCGGCCGCTTCGTCAGCACCGGGCGGATCATCCTGCCCGATGTGATGCAGAAGGGGATTGACGGTGCGCCCCGAACCTATGACATCCTGAAGCAGAAAGGAGCTGCAGATGGCTTCGCGCGAATTGACAACTCCCCTGGCCTCGGCCAGCCCCGAGGCATCGACGAAGGCGGTGCCGGCATCCTCCCAGAAGGCGCTGTATCCCAACCTCATGTCTCTCGAAGAGATGGAGGAACGGACCGCCCGACACGAGGTGGCCGCGGTCCAGCGAGCGATGGCAGTCCAGGCGCGGAAAGCGGCCGAGTAACCCCTTCACAATCCGACCCGGCCGGCGCCGGCAACCCCGCTCCCACCCGCAACCCCTCGGCGACTTCGCCGGGGCCGAGATCGCCCTGCCGGACGGCACCAAGGCGCGGGCGGCCGACGTGCTCGACGACATCGACGCCGACCAGGCTGCCGACGAGGTGATCAACACCTGCCTTCTCGATCCCGCCGGGCCTTCACCAGGGAGACGCCACGTGACCAGCCTGCACGACTGCCTCCAGCGCGCCGGCGACTTCGGCGCCATCGACCGCGCCAGGGGTCACGCCATCCGCGCCGAATACGACCAGCTCGTCGCCCGCTACGGCTCGATGTGGGGGATGCGGCCGGCGCAGGCCCGCGCCCGGGCGGGCGAGACCGGCCCCGCCGCCCGGGGCCGCGGCGACACAGGATCGCCAACGGCCCCCGTGCGCCTCCCCCGACCCCGAGCTTGAGATCGCCGCCCCACGCCTCTATGTCTGGCGCCGGAAGCGCGGGCCCAACGGGCAGGCCCGGCGCGGATCACGGGAACCCGATGGCCGAACCCGAGCAGGCGAAACCGACGCTGTCCGACCGGCTCACCGACGCCGGGTTCCGGACGATTCTCGGGCTTGCGCGCGCGCTTCCCTACCGCGTCCGGGTGCCGGTCGCGGGCTGGATCGTCTCGCGCCTCGTCGCGCCGCTGGCCGGCTGGCGCCGCCGCATCCGCGCCAACCTCGCGCTGGTCCGTCCGGACCTGCCCCCCGCCGCGGTCGAGCGGCTGGTGCGCGCAGTGCCCGACAACGTTGGCCGCACCATGATCGAACTGTATTCCGGCGAGGATTTCCTTGCCCGCGTCCGTGACCTGCCGGTCACCGGCCCCGGCGCCGAAGCGCTTGCCGCGGCGCATCGCGAGGAGCGGCCGGTGATCCTCGCCACCGGGCATTTCGGCAACTACGACGTGGCGCGGGCGGCGCTGATCGCGCGGGGCTACCGGGTCGGCGCGCTCTACCGGCCGATGCAGAACCCGCTTTTCAACACGCACTACCTCGAGGCCATCTCGGCCGTCGGCACGCCGCTTTTCCCGCGCGGCAAGCCCGGCATGGCGGCGATGGTCCGGTTCCTGAAATCGGGCGGCATGCTGGGGCTTCTCATGGACCAGCACATGCGGCACGGGGCGGCGGCCACCTTCTTCGGCCACACCGCCTTCACCGCCACTTCGGCCGCCGACCTCGCGCTGCGCTACGACGCCGAGATCGTGCCGATCTACGGCGTCCGCCGCGACGACGGGATCAGCTTCGACATCGTCACCGAGGCACCGATCCCGCACTCGGACGCCGGGACGATGACCCAGGCGATCAACGACAGCCTCGAGCGGGTGGCGCGCGCCCACATGGACCAGTGGTTCTGGATCCACCGTCGCTGGAAGTGACCGCCGCCGTCAGCGCATCATGTACCAGGCGAAGAGCCGCTCGAACCGCCCGCTGGTCCGGCCGAGCGGGATGAGGCTGCGGATCGGTTCGTCATAGACGCCGCGCGCATGGGTCATCGCCTCGAACCCCTCGCGGC
The DNA here is from genome assembly GCA_030837825.1 of Albidovulum sp. Classification (GTDB taxonomy): domain Bacteria; phylum Pseudomonadota; class Alphaproteobacteria; order Rhodobacterales; family Rhodobacteraceae; genus Albidovulum. Next base: position 19,547 of record JAUQYB010000140.1, on the reverse strand, counting down.
CGTGATAGGCGCCGATCCCGCTGGCGCCCGTGCCGCCGAAGGGCAGGCTGTCGACCGCATGATGCGTCATCGCCCCGTTCACGGTCACATTGCCGCTGAGGGTGCGGGCGAGCACCTGCGCCCGGCCTTCCGTCCCGCCGTAGTAGTAGAGCGCGAGCGGCCGCGGGCCTACGGCGATCCCGGCCAGCACGGCGTCGAACGCCGCGTAGGTCACCACCGGCAGGAGGGGGCCGAAGATCTCCTCGCGCATCAGGCCGCAGTCCGGGGGAAGACCGGTTGCCACCGCCGGTCGCACCTCGCGCCCCTCGCCCTTGCCGCCGCCGATCCTCCGCACTCCGGCGCCCGCCGCCTCGGCCTCGGCCAGGAGCGCCCGCAGCCGGTCGGCCTTGGCCGCGTCGATGATCCGCGTCATCCGCCCGCCGCCTGCGAAAGCACGCTCCAGCTCCGCGACAAGGCGTTCCACGAAAGCCGCGGCATCGTCCTCGTGCACCAGCACATGGTCCGGCGCGATGCAGGTCTGCCCGGCATTGGCGAGCTTGGCCCAGGCGATGTCGCGCGCGGCCTTGGCGAAATCGGCATCGCGGCCGAGGATCGCCGGCGACTTGCCGCCGAGTTCCAGCGTCACCGGCACGAGGTTTTCCGCCGCCGCCCGCATCACCTTGCGCCCGACCGCGGTCGAGCCGGTGAAGACGAGGTGATCGAAGGGCAGACCCGCGAAGGCCGCGCCGGTCTCCGGCCCGCCCTCGACCACCGCCACCTCGTCGGGAGCGAAGGTCTCGGCCAGCATCGTGGCCATCGCGCGCGCCGAGGCCGGGGCAAGCTCGGAGGGTTTCAGCATCGCCCGGTTGCCGGCGGCAATCGCGGTCGCCAGCGGGATCAGCGAGAGCCCGAAGGGATAGTTCCAGGGCGCCATGATGCCGACCACGCCCTTCGGCTGGCGGATCACCTGCGCCCGCCCCGGCCAGAGCGTGACCGGCACGCGCCGCCGTTCGGGGCGCATCCAGCGGCCGAGATTGCGCCCGAGGCAGCGCGTCGCCTGCACCACCGGGCCAAGATCGAGGATCACCGTTTCCTCCGCCCGCCTCTGGCCGAAATCCTCGGCCGCGGCGCGGACGAAGTCACCCTTGCGCGCCTGCACCGCCGCCCTCAGGCGCGCGAGGCGCGCCCGCCGCGCGGCGGCATCGGGTGGCGTGGCGGCAAGGAAGCCCCGCCGCAGCACCTCCAGCACCGCCATCAGTCGCGTGGCTTCGCCGCCGTCTCCGTCCGTCATCGCCGCCTCCGCCCGGTTGCGGGGCAAGCGAGCCACCGCCGCGCGGCGCTGTCAACGGGCGCTAGCGCAACGCTTCGGCCGCGAGGATCGGCCCGGGCCCCGGTTCCTGCACGATCACGGCGACCGAATCGGTTCCCGGTGCCTCGAGCGTCAGCGTCAGGTCGGTCCGGCCGTCCCAGTCCGCCACCGGGGTCCAGGCCGTGACGATGTTGGCATAGTCGATGGCCCGCCCGGCGTTTTCGCCGAGCACGATCTCGACCCGCTCGCGGGCACGGTAGCGCACAAGCTGGACGACGGCGCCGTTCGCGAGCGGCGCAGCCGCCCGGGCACGCACCTGCACCTGGCCGCCGGTCCGGGCAAGGTCGAGCGTGACCGGCGCCGGCCCCGCGCCATAGCGGCGGATCAGCGCCTCGACCTCCTCGGCGCGGATGCCCACGACATGGTCCATCCCGCCGACGATCATCTGCGGCGTGTAGACTGTCGAGGCGCCGGCGGCCTGGGCATAGGCGCGCTGGCGTCTGGAATAGGCCGGGTCGGCGAAGGTGTCCTTCCAGCCGATGTAGTCCCAGTAGTCGACATGCAGCGCCAGCGCGATCACGTCGTCGCGCACCGCGAGCCCGGCCAGGACCGCATCCGCCGGCGGGCAGGAGGAACAGCCCTGCGAGGTGTAAAGCTCGACCACCACCGGCGCTCCGCCGGGGGTCTGGCCAAGGCCTTGTCCCGCGATCGCGAGCCAGAGGCCCGTCGCGGCGCAGAGCATCCGTCGCATCTTCGGTACGATCCCCTTTTCGCCCTTCCTAGTCCAAGCGGACGGGGTTCGCCAATCAAGGAATTGCGACGGCGGAGTGAGACGCCCGGCCTCTTGCGAGGAATTGTGCACAATGGTATACAAATGCCGTCAACATCCTTGAATGCCCGCTGCGCTTGCGGCATTAGGCGTGCGAACCGACCACCGAGCCAGCCCACCCCGAAGGGAGAGTCCCATGCCCATCGTTACCGGACAGGATACCGCCAAGACGCGCAAGACGCTGTCGGTCGACGGCCAGACCGTTGCCTACTACTCGATCCCCGCGGCCGAGGCTGCGGGCCTTGGCGAATTCTCGAAGCTGCCCGCGGCGCTCAAGGTCGTGCTCGAGAACATGCTGCGCTTCGAGGATGGCGGCCGCACCGTCTCGGTCGAGGACATCAAGGCGTTTTCCGACTGGGGCAAGGCGGGCGGCAAGAACCCGCGCGAGATCGCCTACCGTCCGGCGCGCGTCCTGATGCAGGACTTCACTGGCGTTCCGGCGGTGGTCGACCTTGCCGCGATGCGCGACGGGATCAAGGCGCTCGGCGGCGATGCGCAGAAGATCAACCCGCTGAACCCGGTCGACCTCGTCATCGACCATTCGGTGATGATCGACGAATTCGGCAATCCGCGGGCCTTCCAGATGAACGTCGACCTGGAATACGAACGCAACATGGAGCGCTATGTCTTCCTGAAATGGGGCCAGAACGCATTCCAGAACTTCCGCGTGGTGCCGCCCGGCACCGGCATCTGCCACCAGGTCAACCTCGAATACCTTGCCCAGACGGTCTGGACCGACACCGACCAGGATGGCCTGGCGGTCGCCTACCCCGACACGCTGGTCGGCACCGACAGCCACACGACGATGGTCAACGGCCTTGCCGTTCTCGGCTGGGGCGTCGGCGGGATCGAGGCGGAGGCGGCGATGCTCGGCCAACCGGTTTCCATGCTGATCCCCGAGGTCGTGGGCTTCAAGCTGACCGGGCGGATGATGGAGGGCACGACGGCGACCGACCTCGTGCTCAAGGTCGTGCAGATGCTGAGAAAGCACGGCGTGGTCGGCAAGTTCGTCGAATTCCACGGCGAGGGCCTCGACAACCTGCCGCTGGCCGACCGTGCGACGATCGCCAACATGGCCCCCGAATACGGCGCGACCTGCGGCTTCTTCCCGATCGACGCCGAAACGCTGCGCTACCTGCGCCAGACCGGGCGCGACGAGGCGCGCATTGCGCTCGTCGAAGCCTATGCAAGGGAAAACGGCATGTGGCGGGGCGCGGACTACGCGCCGGTCTATTCCTCGACCCTGGAACTCGACATGGCCGAGATCGTCCCCGCCATCTCGGGCCCCAAGCGGCCGCAGGACTACACGCCGCTCAACATGTCGGCGAAGAGCTTCTACAAGGTCGTGAGCGACTATCGCGGTGTCGACACCACCGAAGCGGCCAAGAACATGGTGTCGGAAGGCGACACGCTGATCGCGGTCAATGACGTGCTGAAGACCGCGAAGGTCGACGGCGAAAGCTTCACGCTCCGCGACGGGTCGGTGGTGATCGCCTCGATCACCTCCTGCACCAACACCTCGAACCCCTATGTGCTGATCGGCGCCGGCCTTCTTGCCCGCAAGGCCCGCGCGCTCGGGCTTGCCCGCAAGCCTTGGGTGAAGACCTCGCTCGCTCCGGGAAGCCAGGTCGTGTCGGAATACCTCAACGCCGCCGGTCTTCAGGAGGATCTCGACGCGCTCGGCTTCAACCTCGTGGGCTACGGCTGCACCACCTGCATCGGCAACTCGGGGCCGCTGCAGCCGGAAATCTCCAGGGCGATCGGCGAGAACGACCTCGTCGCGGTCTCGGTCCTCTCGGGCAACCGCAACTTCGAGGGCCGCATCTCGCCCGACGTGCGGGCGAACTACCTCGCCTCGCCGCCGCTGGTCGTCGCCTATGCCATCGCCGGAGACATGAACATCGACCTGACGAGCGATCCGCTGGGCATCTCGAAGGACGGCCAGCCGGTCTATCTCAAGGACATCTGGCCATCGAACCAGGAGATCGCCGAACTGGTCCACGAGGTCGTCACCCGCGAGGCGTTCCAGAGGAAATACGCCGACGTCTTCAAGGGCGACGCGAAGTGGCAGGGCGTGCAGGTCACCGAATCGGAAACCTACGACTGGCCGCCCTCGTCGACCTACATCCAGAACCCGCCCTACTTCCGCGGCATGGGCAAGGAGAAGGGCGCGATCCACGACATCGCCGGCGCGCGCATCCTCGCGCTTCTCGGCGACATGATCACCACCGACCACATCAGCCCTGCCGGGTCGTTCAAGCCGACCACGCCCGCGGGCAAATACCTGACCGAGCGCGGGGTGGAGCCGCGCGACTTCAACAGCTACGGCTCGCGCCGGGGCAACCATGAAGTGATGATGCGCGGCACCTTCGCCAACATCCGCATCAGGAACGAGATGCTGGACGGGGTGGAGGGCGGCTACACGCTCGGCCCCGACGGGCGCCAGACCTCGATCTTCGACGCGGCGATGGCCTACCAGGCCGCCGGCGTGCCGCTGGTGGTGATCGGCGGCGTGGAATACGGCGCGGGCTCCAGCCGCGACTGGGCGGCCAAGGGCACCAGCCTTCTGGGCGTCAAGGCGGTGATCGCGGAATCCTTCGAACGCATCCACCGCTCGAACCTCGTCGGCATGGGCGTGATCCCGTTCGAGTTCGCCGAGGGCGAGACCCGCAAGACGCTGGGCCTGAAGGGCGACGAGGTGATCTCGATCCACGGGCTCAAGAGCGGGCTGAAGCCGCTCGCGCTGGTGCCCTGCACGATCGGCTACGCGGACGGCACCGAGAAGACGATCCGGATCCGGTGCCGGATCGATACCGAAGTGGAGATCGACTACGTCGAGAACGGCGGCGTGCTGCACTACGTGCTGCGAAACCTCGCCCGGGGCTGAGCGGCCCTTTCCACTCCTGCCCCCGTCCCGGCCCGCGCCGGGCGGGGGTTTTCGTTTGCAGGCGAGCGGGGCGGCGCGGCGGCGCGGTCCCGGCCAGGTGATTCCCCGCCTGCCCGGCCGATTGGTCGGCGGTGGGAAATGATTCCCGCAGTTTGTCCGGCTTGTCGCGGCAGGCGCGAATAGGGCCGTAACAAGGCATTCAAAAACAACCATATTTCGTGGGAGATTTGTGAAAGGCCGATCCCGCAGGCTTTTTCGACGCGACGGTCCGGGCTATCACGGAGGCATGAGATCAGGGCTAGGGAAATTCCATTTCACGCCGAGCATGCCGCTTCTCGAGGCGGCGGCCCTGCTGATCCTGATCGTCGCTTCGCAATGGCGTTGACGACAGGGGCCGCCGCGGGCCTAAGCAGCTATTCCGCGGCGGCCCTTTCCATCGCAGGCCTGATTTCGGTTTCCAGAATCTGCGCGGTGACGGGTCCGGGGAAGCGCAGCACGACCTTGCCCGAACCGTCGATGACGAAGGTCTCGGGCACGCCGTAAAGTCCCCAGTCGATGCCCATGCGGCCGCTTTCGTCGGCACCGATCTTCGCATAGGGGTTGCCCAGTTCGGCAAGGAAGCCGAGCGCCGCCGCGGGCTTGTCCTTGTAGTTGACGCCGAGGATCGTCGCGCCTTCGGCCTTCAGCCGTTCAAGGTTCGGGTGCTCGGCCCGGCAGGGCGCGCACCAACTCGCCCAGAAGTTCACCAGCTTGACCCTGCCGTCGCGCAGATCGGCATCGGCGAAGGACGGATGATCACCGAGCGGCGCCAGCGCCACGGCCGGCGCCGGCTTGTCCTGAAAGGCCGAGGGCAGCGCGTTGGGATCCTCGCGGTTCATGCCCCAGATGAACATCGCGGCGAGGCCGGCGAAGACCGCCGGCGGCAGGATCATCAGCGGCGAGAGCCTAGCCATTGCGCCCCATCCGCCGTTCCTGCTCCTCCAGCCGCCGGCGCATCCGGGCGCCCTTCCTGAGCGTCAGCCAGACCAGCCCGCAGAGCAGCACGATCGTCACCCCGTAGGCGCCGAGGACGGTGCCCGCATATTTGCCAAGGTCGATCATCAGGCCAGCCTTTCCCGTGCCTCGAGCGCCCTGAGCCGCCGCGAGCGGATCTCGGTCCGGGTGCGCAGAAGAACGAGCGTCACGAAGAGAAGCACGAAGCCCGCCATCGTCAGCCACAGCGGCCAGGCGAAGACGTCGGCGACATGCTCCTCGGCATCGAGCGAGAGCGAGGCGCCCTGGTGCAAGCCCTGGTTCCAGAACAGCACCGCATAGCGGCTGAGCAGCGCGAAGACCGAGCCGACGAGGCAGAGGACCGAGGTCAGATCGGCCGCGGTGTCGGGGTCCTCCACCGCCTCCCAGAGCGCAATGTAGCCGAGGTAGAAGAGGAAGAGGATCAGGAACGAGGTGAGCCGCGGGTCCCAGGCCCACCAGGTGCCCCACATCGGCTGGCCCCAGATCGCCCCGGTGAAGAGCGCGATCAGTGTCATGGTCATGCCGATCGGCGCCGCGGCCTTGGCGGCGAGGACCGAGACATGGTGGCGGCGGACGAGCCAGATCAGCGAGGTGACGAGCATCATCGCCCAGGCGTTGATCGCCATCATCGCCGAGGGAACGTGGACATAGATGATCTTGACCGTGGAGCCCTGGCGGAAATCGTCGGGGGTGAAGAAGAAGCCCCAGACGAGGCCGGTGAGAAGCGCGATGACCGCCAGCCCCGTGACCCAGGGCAGGGCCCAGGACGAGGTCTGCATGAACTTCTTGGGGTTGGCGTATTCCCAGATCGACATGGCGGCCTAGCTATCCCCCCGGACATGCGCGCTCAAGTGTCTTAGCACGGGGCGGCCTAGCGCAGATTGACGCGGATTGCCGCAGCCGCGGCGAAGGGCAGGATCGCCGCCGCCCCGGCGGTGATGCCGGCGAGCATCAGCAGGGGCGTCGTCGCCGACAGCCCCTCGGCGCCGCGGCGCACCGCCTCGGCGCCGAAGATCAGCGTCGGGATGTAAAGCGGCAGGACGAGGAGCGACAGGAGAAGCCCGCCGCGCTTCAGCCCCACCGTCAGCGCCGCGCCGAAGCTGCCGATCATCGAGAGCGCGGGCGTGCCGAGGAGAAGCGAGAACGTGAGCCAGGAATAGCCCGGCCCCGGCAGGTTCAGGAGCACGCCGAGGACCGGCGCCGCGGCGGTCAGCGGCAGGCCGGTGGTCAGCCAGTGCGCCCCGGCCTTGACCGCGACGACGCCCTCGAGCGGGATCGGCGCGGTGGCGAGCAGGTCGAGCGAGCCGTCCTCGCGGTCGAGCGCGAAGATGCGGTCGAGTGAAAGGAGACAGGCGAGGAGCGCGCCGACCCAGAGGATGCCCGGCGCGATCCGGCCGAGCGTGCCACCCTCCGGGCCGACGCCGAAGGGCACGAGCACGGTGACGATGAGGAAGAAGGCGAGGCTGAGGCCGAAGCCGCCGCCGGCGCGGGTGGCAAGGCGCAGGTCGCGGAGGAGGAGCGCTAGCATGGCGCGGTCCGCCGGCGGAGGGCGCCGGGGGCGCCGCCCCCGGACCCCCGGGGTATTTGGACAACGAAGAAGGCCGGGGTCATGCGAAGGCCCCGTCGAAGGGCGCATCGAAGCCGCCGCCCTGCCCCGGGGCGGACGGCTTTGCGCGGCAGGGCGCAAGGTCGAGCGTGGCGGCCTCGGCGAGGCCGAGGTCGATATGGGTGGCGATCAGCGCCGCGCCGCCGCGGCCGAGATGGCCGCGGACGGCGGCGGCGAAGAGTGCCACCGAAGCCGCGTCGAGCGAGACGGTAGGCTCGTCGAGAAGCCAGAGCCGGCGCCCGGTGACGAGAAGCCGGGCGAGACCGAGGCGGCGCTTCTGCCCGGCGGACAGGTTCTGCGCCGGGCGGTCGGCGAGCGCTTCGAGGTTCATCGCCGCCATCGCAGGGGCGGTGTCGCTCTGTCCGTAGATGCGGGCCCAGAAGGCGAGATTCTCGGCAACGCTCAGCGTCGCCTTCAGCCCGTCGGCATGGCCGGCATAGGCCGCGCCCTCGGGCGGGAGCACGATCCGGCCGCCGGCCGCGGGCTGGAGCCCCGCCACGCAGCGCAGAAGCGTGGTCTTGCCGATGCCGTTCGGGCCACGCAGGATCAGCGCCTGCCCCGGCGAAAGCGAGAGCGCCACCCCTTCGAGAAGCGCGATCCCGCCCCGGGCGACGGCAAGATTCTCGACGGTGAGCAGCATGGTCACGGGTCCAATCCGAGAGCGCGGCGGGGCAAGGCCGTCATTCCACCGGCAGGAGCGCCGCAGCGACCCGCCGCCCCTCCGACAGAAGCACGTTGTAGGTGCGTGCGGCCGCGGGGCTCGCCATCGCCTCCAGCCCGATGCCCGCCGCCTCCACCGCGGCGCGGAACGCCTCCGGCGGGCGCGCGATCGCCGCGCCTGTGCCGACGAGCAGAACGTCGATCCGGCCTTCCAGCGCGACAAGCGGCGCAGTGTCGCCATAGCCGCCCCAGAGCCGCGCGCCGGTCGTGGTGACCAGCACCGGCCCGTGCAGCGCCTCGCCGCCGATGCGGAAGAAGCCCGGCCCGTAGCCGTCGATCGGGCGGGCGCTGCCGAAGGCGATCTCGGTCAGCCGGATCATCGGCAGGCCTACTTGACGTCCGCGAACTTGGTGCCCGCGGCGCTGTCGTCCTTCTTGCCCCAGTCCCGCTTCACGCCGAGCCAGAGCACGATGTTCTTGGCGACATAGACCGTCGAATAGGCGCCCACGAAGACGCCCCAGAGCATCGCGAAGACGAAGCCGCGGATCACGTCGCCGCCGAAGATCAGCATGGCGGTGAGCGCGAGCGCGGTGGTCAGCGCCGTCATGATCGTGCGCGACAGGGTCTCGTTCACCGTCAGGTTCATCACGTCGATCAGCGGCATGGTCTTGTACTTGATCAGGTTCTCGCGGAGCCGGTCGAACACCACCACGGTGTCGTTGACCGAATATCCGAGCGTCGTCAGCAGCGCGGCGATGGTCGTCAGGTCGAACCTGAGCTGGAAGAGCGAGAAGATGCCGACCGTCAGCAGCACGTCATGGAGAAGCGAGATCACCGCCCCGAGCGCGAACTGCCATTCGAAGCGCAGCCAGATGTAGATCATGATGCCGAAGGTCGCCGCACCCACCGCGTAGAAGGCGGTCTTGATCAGCTCGCCCGAGACCTTGGGCCCGACCGATTCGACCGCGGCGAAGGTCACCTGCGGGTCGGCCGCCTTCAGCGCCGTCTCGATCCGGGTCAGTTCCTCGGGCGTGACCGAGCCGGTGGCGTCGGTACTGCCGATGCGGATCATCGCGACGTGCCGCTCGGTGCCGAAGCTCGGGTCGAAGACCTCGGTGATCGAGATATCGCCGAGGTCGAGCGCTGTCAGCGCCTGGCGATAGGCGCCGACCTCGAAGGCATTGGGGCTTTCGGTACGGATCGAGGTGCCGCCCTTGAAGTCGATGCCGAAGTTCAGCCCCATGATCAGCACCAGAAGCACCGACGCGACCATCGCCGAGGCCGAGATGCCGAAGGTCAGCCATTGCCAGCGGAAGAAGTCGATCGTGGTGCGGTCGGGAACCAGTTTCAGACGGAATGCCATTGCCCTGTCCCCTTACAGAATCAGTTCTTTGGGTTTGCGCCATTCCACCCACAGCACGATCAGCATGCGGGTGAGGAAGATCGCGGTGAAGACCGAGGTGACAAGCCCGATGGTCAGCGTCACCGCGAAGCCCTTCACCGGGCCGGAGCCGAGGAAGAACATCACCGCGGCGGCGATGAAGGTGGTGACGTTGGCGTCGATGATCGCGCTCATCGCCTCGCTGAAGCCGTCGTCGATGGCCTTGATCACGCGCTTGCCGGCGCGCAGTTCCTCGCGGATGCGTTCGTAGATGATCACGTTGGCATCGACCGCGGTGCCCACCGTCAGCACGATGCCGGCGATGCCCGGGAGCGTCAGCGTCGCGCCCATCATCGACATCACCGCCAGGATCAGCACCACGTTGACCATCACCGCGATCGAGGCGAAGACGCCGAAGAGCCCGTAGCTTGCGACCATATAGGCCACGACGGCGACGCTGGCGATGATCGATGACAGCCGGCCCGCGTCGATCGAATCCTGGCCCAGTTCCGGGCCGATCGTGCGTTCCTCGAGGAAGTTCATCTTCGCCGGCAGGGCGCCCGCGCGCAGCAGGACGGCAAGCTGGGTGGAGCTTTCGACGGTGAAGTTGCCGGTGATGATGCCCGAGCCGCCGGGAATGTGCTGATTGATCCGCGGTGCCGAGATCACCTCGTTGTCGAGCACGATGGCGAAGAGCTGGCCGACGTTCGCGGCGGTATAGTCGCCGAACTTGCGCGCGCCGGTGGGGTTGAAGCGGAACGACACCGCGGGCCGGCCGTTCTGGTCGAAGTCGGGCCGCGCGTCGGTCAACTCCTCGCCGGTGACCACCGGCGTGTCCTCGAGCGTGTAGTAGATGCCCTTCTCGTCGAGCGAGGGCAGGATCTCCTGCCCCGGCTTGGCGATCGCGTTCGGATCGCTGCCGCGGCCGACGACCGGCTGGAAGGTGAGCTGCGCGGTGGTGCCGATCAGCGACTTCAGCTCCTCGGCGGAGCCGATGCCGGGCACCTGGATCAGGATGCGGTCGCTTCCCTGCCGCAGGATCGTCGGCTCGCGGGTGCCAACCTCGTCGACCCGGCGGCGGATGATTTCCAGCGACTGCTGCATCGTGCGGTCGTCGGTCGCGGCCTTTTCGGCGTCGGAAAGCCGCACGATCAGCGTGTTGCCCTCGGCGGTGATCGCCAGGTCCTTCTGGCCGACGCCGGTCAGGCTGACGACATTGGTGGCAAGGCCATTGGCGATCTCGACGGCTTTCGCCATCGCCTCGGGCTTCTCGATCTGGATGCGCAGTTCGGACGGATCGGACGGCGCCCGGCGGATGCCGCCGATCTCGGCCCGGGCCTCGGACAGCGCGCGGCGCATCTCGGGCCAGAGTGCATCCATCCGCGCCTTGTAGACATCGGCCACCTGCACCTCGGCCAGCAGATGCGCACCGCCTCTGAGGTCGAGCCCGAGGTTGACGATGCCCGAAGGCATCCAGCCGGGCCAGAGCGCCCGGTCGACAGCCTGCTCGGGGGTCTCGAAACCGGCGCGCTCGGCCGCCACGATCGCGTCGTTGTGCTTCTCGACGCGGGTGTAGAAGAGGTTCGGCAGCGCGGTCAGCAACCCGAGGGCGCAAAGCCCCCAGATGACGATCCGTTTCCACAGGGGGATGTGCAGCATTCTCGGCTCTCGGGCGGTGGGGACCGGCCTCAGCCGGCGTTTGCGGCCGGCTCGGTCCTGGACAGGACCTGGGTGATGGTGGAACGCACGACGCGCACCTTCACGCCGTCGGCGATCTCCACCTCGATCTCGCTCTCGCCGTCCTTGACGCGCGTCACCTTGCCGATGATGCCGCCCTGGGTGACGACCTGATCGCCCCGCCTGAGCGCCTCGACCATCGCCCTGTGCTCCTTCATCTTCTTCTGCTGCGGCCGGATCATCAGGAAATACATGATCAGGAAGATCAGGATCAGCGGCAGGAACTGCACCACGGCGCCGGCGCCGCCCGCGGCCTGGGCATAGGCGGGAGTAATGAGCATGAATGCGTCCTTCTGGATGGGGGGCGCTGGTCCGCCCTGTCGGTCGCGCCGGAACCTATAGGCGGCGGGGCCTGTTTGCAAGGCGGCGAGCGGGCGACGCGGGCCGTTCCCTTTCGCCGGGCGATCGGGCATAACCCCGCCGGACGAGCCTCAGAGGTCAGACATGCACGACATCCGCGCCATCCGCGACAACCCCGCCGCGTTCGACGCCCGGCTCGCCCGCCGGCCCGCAGTGGCGCCGATATCGGCGGAAATCCTTGCCATCGACGAAAGGCGTCGCGCCCGGATCCTTGCCGCCGAAACCGCCCAGGCCGCCCAGAACGCCGCCTCGAAGGAGGTGGGGGCGGCCAGGGCGAGGGGCGAGGAGGCGGAATTCGAACGGCTCCGCGCGCTGGTGGCCGAGAAGAAGGCCGAGGTGGCGCGGCTCACCGACGAGGCGGCGGTCGAGGATGGCAGGCTGCGCGACCTCCTGCTCTCGATCCCCAACCTGCCGCTCGACGAGGTGCCCGAGGGCGCGGGCGAGGAGGACAACGTCGAGCTCCGCCGCTGGGGGGAACCGAAGGCCTTCGGCTTCAGGCCGGTGGAGCATTACGAGATCGCCGGAGTGAAGCCGGGGATGGATTTCGCCACCGCCGCAAAGCTTTCGGGGGCGCGCTTCGTCCTCCTCAGGGGCGCGGTCGCGCGCATCCACCGCGCGCTTGCGCAGTTCATGCTCGACCTGCATGTGGCCGAACACGGGCTGACAGAGACCTGGACGCCGGTTCTCGTCAAGGACGAGGCGATGGTGGGCACCAACCAGTTGCCGAAATTCGCCGAGGACAGCTATCAGACGACCAACGGCTGGTGGCTGATCCCGACATCCGAGGTCACGCTCACCAACACCGTCGCGGGCGATATCCTCGACGAGGCGGCGCTGCCGATCCGGATGACCGCCCATACCCAGTGCTTCCGGTCCGAGGCCGGCAGCGCCGGCAAGGACACCGCCGGGATGCTCCGCCAGCACCAGTTCGAGAAGGTCGAGATGGTGTCGATCACCACGCCCGAGACCTCGCTTGACGAACACGCGCGCATGACCCGCTGCGCCGAGGCGGTGCTGGAGCGACTGGGCCTGCCCTACCGCACCATCGTGCTCTGCACCGGCGACATGGGCTTCGGCGCGCAGAAGACGCATGATCTGGAAGTCTGGCTGCCCGGGCAGAACCGCTACCGCGAGATCTCCTCGGTCTCGGTCTGCGGCGACTTCCAGGCGCGGCGGATGAATGCGCGCTACCGGCCGGCCGGCGCGGCCAGGCCGGAGTTCGTCCATACGCTCAACGGCTCGGGCCTTGCGGTGGGGCGCTGCCTCATCGCCGTGCTGGAAAACGGCCAGACCGGGGACGGCGGCGTCGTGCTGCCGCAGGCGTTGTCGCCCTGGCTTGGCGGCAAGGGCCGGCTGACGCCCGACGGGCAACTGGTCTGACAGCAGCGGGCGGAGGCGGTTCACGGGCAGCGGGGGTTTCACCCCCGCACCCCCGAGGGTATTTGGGCAACGAAGAAGCTCAGGCCTTCCTCACGGCCCTTCCGGTGTGTTTTCTCAGCCGCGAGGGCGTGGATTTCTTGCGGTCCTTGAACGGGTTCTTGTCGCCCTGGTCGCGGAAGGTCAGCCGCACCGGCGTGCCGGGCATCTCAAAGTCGGCACGCAAACCATTGACGAGATAGCGAGAATAGCTTTCCGGCAGCTTGTCGGCATGGCTGCACATGACGACGAAGGCGGGGGGCCGCGTCTTCACCTGGGTCATGTAGCGCAGCTTGATCCGGCGTCCGCCCGGCGCGGGGGGCGGATGCGCCTCGGTCATCGCGCCGAGCCACTGGTTCAACTTCGCGGTGGTGATGCGGCGGTTCCAGACCTCATAGGCCTTGAGGATCGCGGCATTCAGCCGGTCGAGCCCGCGGCCGGTCCTGGCCGAGACGGTCACCAGCGGCGCGCCCTTCAGTTGCGGCAGGAGCCGCTCGAAGGCCTCTCGCAGTTCCTTCAGCTTCTCGGTCTTGTCCTCTTCCAGATCCCACTTGTTCACCGCGACGACGACGGCACGGCCCTCGGTCTCGGCGAAATCGGCAATCCTGAGGTCCTGCTGCTCGAACGGGATGCCGGCGTCGAGAAGGACCACCACGACCTCGGCGAAACGGACCGCGCGGAGCGCGTCGGCAACCGACAGTTTCTCAAGCTTGTCAACGACCTTCGCGCGTTTCCTCATGCCGGCGGTATCGAAGATGCGCACCGGCGTGCCCATGTAGTCGGCGGCGACCGAGATCGCGTCGCGGGTGATCCCGGCCTCCGGCCCGGTCAGCAGCCGCTCCTCGCCGACGATCCGGTTGATCAGCGTCGACTTGCCGGCATTGGGGCGGCCGATGACCGCGATCTGGAGCGGCCGGTCCTTCGTCGGCTTGCGCGGCCCCTCCTCCGCCGTCTCGTCGGTGACGTCGACATCGGTCTCGGGCGCGTGGGCGGCGGCCTTCGCCTCCACCTCCTCGGCGATCGGCCGGAGGATGTGATAAAGCTCGTCGAAGCCCTCGCCATGCTCGGCCGAAAGCCGCACCGGCTCGCCGAGGCCCAGCGACCAGGCGTCGAGCACGCCCGCCTCGCCGGCGTTGCCCTCGGCCTTGTTGGCGGCGAGGATCACATGGGCGTTCTTCTTCCTGAGGATGTCGGCGAAGGTGCGGTCCTGCGCCGTCACACCCGCCCGCGCGTCGATGACGAAGAGGCAGACGTCGGCCAGTTCAACCGCCCGTTCGGTCAGACGCCGCATCCGGCCCTGGAGGCTGTCATCGGTGACGTCCTCGAGCCCGGCCGAGTCGATGGCGATGAAGCGCAGGTCGTGCAGCTTCGCGTCGCCCTCGCGCAGGTCGCGGGTGACGCCGGGCTGGTCGTCGACCAGCGCCAGCTTCCTGCCGACCAGCCGGTTGAACAGCGTCGACTTGCCGACGTTCGGCCGCCCGACGATGGCGAGGGTGAAGCTCATGCGGTTCTTCCTGCTGCGAAGCCGCCCGCATACACGGGTTTGCCCTCAGCGGAAAGCCCGAAGCTTCCCGTCCCGGGTGACGACGTAGAGCACACCGCCCGCCACCGCCGGGGCCGAGGCGGCACCGCCCGGAAGCTCCGCCGTGGCGACGAGCGCGCCCGAGGCGGGATCGAAAATGCGGATCAGCCCGTCCGACGAGGCGAGGATCAGCCGCCCGCCGGCGAGGACGGGGCCGTAGTGGGCGACGATGGCGCGACGACGCCGGTCCTTGTCGCGGGTGAAGTAGGGCATGTCCACGCGCCAGATGTCGTCGCCGGTGGAAGCGTTCAGCCTGACAAGCTGATCCTCGTCGTTGACCAGGAAGACCGATCCGCCCGCCACCGCCACCGGGCTCAGCGCGCCGTCGCGCGCCGACCAGAGGGTCTGGCCGGTGTCGGCGTTCACCGCCGAAAGCCGCCCGGCCGAGGTGCCGGCGTAGACCACGCCGTCGGCGATCACCGGATCGCCGGTGAGGTCCGAATAGGCGGCATAGGCACGACCGCGGCGCTGACCCGCGACATGGGCGCCCCAGAGGCCGGTGCCGCTGTCTTTCGCCACCGCGAGCATCTGGCCGGAAGAGAAGGGGAAAATCACCTGGCGCGCATCGACCGCGGGCGCCGCCACCCCCATCACGCCGGCCGGGGACGGCGTGCCGGGCACGGTCCATTCCACCTTGCCGTCCGAGGCCCTGACCGCCCAGGCCGAGGCGTCGCGCGCCACGACATAGACGCGGCCGTCGGAAACCGCCGGTGCGCCGCCCACCGAGGCATCGAAACGCTGGCGCCAGGCGACGGCGCCGCTGGCAGGGTCGAGCGCCACAAGCTCGCCAAAGCCGGTGGTGACGAAGACGCGCCCCTCGCCGAAGGCGATGCCGCCGCCCGAGGCCTCGCCCGCCCGGTCGGCGGCGGGCGTGAGGTCCACCTGCCAGAGCGTCGCGCCATTGGTGCCGGTCGCGGTCACGGTGGTGTCGGCGTCGAGCGCGAAGACGCGGCCGCCGGCCACGACCGGATCGGCGGTGATGCGGTTCTTGCGCCCGTCGCCCGCGCCGATCGATGCGGACCAGAGCGGCGAAAGCGGCCCCGGCAGGGCGGCATGCGCGATGTGATGGGCGGCGTTGCCGGCCCGCGCCGTCCAGTCGGCATTGCCCTGCGCAGCCGGCAACGCGATCGGGGCGGCCGCCACCGGCTTCGGCGCCAGCGCGTCGGGCGCGGGCTCCGCCCCGATGACGGCGGTGCGCGGATCCTGCCGCACGCCCTCCAGCACGGGTTCGCGCTCGGTGCAGCCGGCGATGATGGCGAGCGCCGCGAGCGCCCCGAATCCCTGCGAAAGTCTCACCTGCCTGCCCCTTTCCTCGTCACGTCCCGGTTCCCGGCCCCGATCGGGCGGTCAGCCCGCGTCCGGATCACCGCCCAGCGCCACAATCAACTGCGTCACCCGCCGTTGCAAGCCG
Source organism: Albidovulum sp. (assembly GCA_030837825.1). Taxonomy (GTDB): domain Bacteria; phylum Pseudomonadota; class Alphaproteobacteria; order Rhodobacterales; family Rhodobacteraceae; genus Albidovulum. The sequence goes on along the minus strand of JAUQYB010000140.1, from coordinate 3,376 downwards.
GGGGTCGCGTCCGGTTCCTGAAGCACCTGGCGGGCGAGCGCGATCGCCTCGTCGGTCCTGCCGTCGGCCATCAGCGCGATGGCCTGCTGTTCCATCGCCAGGGCGCGGAAGGGCGCGCCGGGCTGGGCAAGCTCGGCCAGCGCGGCGTCGCGCTCCGCCGCCGCCATCGAGGGCCCTGCCAGGATCACGGCCTTCAGCCGCGCCAACTGGCGGTAGTCGTCGGGCAGGGCCGGTTCGGCCGCGAGCGTCTCGAGCCGGGCCAGCGCGCCGGCGCGGTCGCCGCCCCGCAGCGCCTCGTCGGCGGCAAGGAACTGTGTCAGTGCGGTGCGGACCGCGGCATCGCCCGGCCCTGCCGCCGCCACGGCGTCGAGGGCCGCCACCCGCGCCGCCGGATCGTCGCTGTCGAGCGCGGCCATCACGGCGTCACCGAAGGCCTCTGCCGAGGTGCGGGTGCGGACCTTCTGCCATTCGACCCAGGCGGCGCCCCCGACGATGAGGATCACCGCCGCGATGCCGATCCAGCCGTACTTGCGGAAGACCGCGAAGAGCTTGTCGCGGCGCACTTCCTCGGTGACTTCGTCGATGAAACTGTCGGTCTCGCTCACGCGGCTCTCCCACCCGACGGGGCCTTCGCGGGCGTCCCGTATTCCGGCCCGTCTTACACGGGAAGCGTCAGGCTTGCCAAGTGCGGCGGGCCGGTCACGATCCGTGCGGCAGGACCTGCCGCCAGCGGCCGCCCGGAGCCACGTCCGACATCTCCTCCGGCCCGTCCACGGGAATCTTCGGCCGCGGGATGCGCTCGCCGCCATCGTCGTCCTCGCCCGAGGACTGGCGGGCCCACATCGCGGCATAGCGTCCGCCGCGGGCCAGCAGCGCCTCGTGCCGCCCCTCCTCGACGATCCGGCCCTGTTCCAGCACGACGATCCGGTCGGCCTCGGCGAGGGTGGAGAGTCGATGCGCGATGGTGATGACGGTGCGCCCCTCGCTCATCTCGGCGAGGCTTTCCTGGATGTCGCGCTCGGTCTGGGTGTCGAGCGCCGAGGTCGCCTCGTCGAGCAGGAGGATCGGCGGGTTCTTCAGGATCGTCCGGGCGATCCCCACCCGCTGCTTCTCGCCGCCCGAGAGCTTCAGCCCGCGTTCGCCGACGCGGGTTTCATACCCTTCCGGCAGCGACAGGATGAAGTCGTGGATCTTCGCCGCCTTCGCCGCCGCGATCAGCTCCTGGCGCGATGCCTCGGGGCGGCCGTAGGCGATGTTGTAGTGGATCGTGTCGTTGAAGAGCACGGTATCCTGCGGCACCACGCCGATCTGCGCGTGGAGCGAATCCTGAGTGATGTCGCGCAGGTCCTGCCCGTCGATCCTGAGCTTGCCGCCGGTCACGTCGTAGAAACGAAAGAGCAGCCGGCCGATCGTCGACTTGCCGGAGCCGGAGGGGCCGACGATCGCCACCGTCTCGCCGGCGCCGACCTTGAGGCTCACGCCCTTCAGGATCGGCCGCGCGGCATCGTAGGCGAAATGCACGTCGTCCAGCTCCACCTCGCCGCCCCGGACCACGAGGTCGGGCGCGCCGGGCCGGTCGGTGATCTCGGCCGGCTGGTCGAGGAGGTCGAACATGTCGCCCATGTCGACCAGCGCCTGCCTGATCTCGCGGTAGACGGTGCCGAGGAAGTTCAGCGGCATGGTGATCTGGATCATGTAGGCGTTGACCATGACGAAGTCGCCCACGGTCAGCGCGCCGGACTGCACCCCCGCGGCCGCCATCACCATGACGACGATGAGCCCGGCATTGATCAGGAAGGCCTGGCCGAAGTTCAGAGCCGACAGCGACTGCCCGGTCTTGACCGCCGCCGCCTCGTAGCCCGCCATCGCCGCGTCGTAGCGGGCGGCCTCGCGCGCCTCGGCGCCGAAATACTTCACCGTCTCGAAGTTGAGGAGCGAATCGACCGCCTTCTGGTTGGCGTCGGTGTCCTGCTCGTTCATCCGGCGGCGGATCTTCACCCGCATCTCGGTCACCTTGAAGGTGTAGGCGACGTAGAGCGCGATCGTCACCAGCACGACGGCGGCATAGCGCCAGTCGAAGGCCAGCGCGAAGATCACCGTCACCATCGTCAGCTCGAGGATCAGCGGGCCCACCGACAGCAGCATGAAGCGCAAGAGGAACTCGACGCCCTTCACCCCGCGCTCGATGATGCGGGACAGGCCGCCGGTCTTGCGGGTGATGTGGTAGCGCATCGACAGGCGGTGGATATGGGTGAAGGTCTCCAGCGCCAGCCGCCGGAGCGCCCGCTGGCCGACGCGCACGAAGATCACGTCGCGCAGCTCGTTGAAGCCGATGGCGCCCACCCGCGCCACGCCGTAGGCCACGGTCAGCGCCACCGCGCCGAGCGCCAGAAGCCAGGTGTCGGCCCGCGCCTCGCCCGCGAGCGCATCCACCGCCGCCTTGTAGAGAAAGGGCGTGGTCACCGAGACCACCTTGGCCGCGATCAGCGCCAGAAGCGACAGCACCACCCGCCGCTTCACCCAGCCCTCGCCCTCGGGCCAGAGATAGGGCGCCACGCGCCTCAGCGTGCGCGCACTGCGCCGCCAGCCGTCGAGAGGTGGTTGGGTGGGGGTCATGGCCTGCCTTCCGTCGCCCGTCCCGGCGCTTGATCGCAGAGCGAGTATCGGTTAGCAAGGGCAATAATTCAACAGTTCTTGAATGGTTGAATCATGAACCAGCGCCAGGCCCTCGCCGCGCTTTCCGCCCTCGCCAACGCGACGCGGCTGGAACTTGTGCGGCTTCTGATCGGTGCCGGGCCCGAGGGGCTCGCCGCCAGCGACATTGCCGGCCGCCTCGGCGTCTCGGCCTCCCGCCTGTCATTTCATCTGGCGGGGCTGGAACAGGCGGGGCTGGTTACCGCGCGGCGCGCCTCGCGCAACATCTTCTATGCCGCCTCGGCGCGCGGCCTCGGCGGGGTGATCGGCTACCTTCTCAACGACTGCTGCGCCGCCCACCCCGAGGTCTGCGCCTGCTGCACGCCCCGGGGTGCGGCAGGCGCCGTCACTCCCCGGCCGGAACCGTGAAGATCTGGCCCGGATAGATCAGGTCCGGATCGCGGATCTGGTCGCGGTTGGCCTCGAAGACCTTCACGTAAAGCAAGCCCTCGCCGTAGTTTTCCCGCGCGATCCGCCAGAGGCTGAAGCCCGGCTGCACGGTCACGATCACCGCCCTCGCCGCCGGTGTCGCGGCTTCGGGCGCCGCTCCCGACGCGGGCCCGGACGGAGCCGCGGGCTCGGGCGCCTCCGGCGCAGTCGTCACCGCCTGCGGCGCTTCGGGCACCGCGGCCGGGGCCTGCACCGCCGGCAGGCCGGCGCCTGCCGCCGGCGCGGCCGGGGC
>JAUQYB010000139.1 GCA_030837825.1 Albidovulum sp. | reverse complement strand
GGCGGCCGAGTTCGCCCAGAAGCTCGGCCGCCGCCTGCGAGGGCGACCGGCCGGCCTCGACCTCGTCGCCGAGACGGGCCATCCGGTCGCGGATCGCCGGATCGCCGGTCAGCCGCGCCAGCAGCCCCTGGCGCACCTCTTCCTCGAACCAGTGCCGCGCCTGTTCGGCCCGGCGGGCGGCGAAATGCCCGCTCTCGCGCCGCCAGGCCGCCAGCGCCTGCATCTCCTCCCAGGCCTCGGCGAGCCCCGTCTCCTCGACGGCGGAGACGCAGAGCGCCTTGGGAAAGCCCTCCGGATCCTGCGGCCGCTTGCGCAGCAGCCTCAGCGCACCGGCATAGTCGGCCCGGGTGCGCCGGGCCGCCGCCGTCAGCTCGCCATCGGTCTTGTTGACGAGGATGAGATCGGCCATCTCCATGATGCCGCGCTTGACCCCCTGCAACTCGTCGCCCCCCGCCGGGGCGAGAAGCAGGATGAAAAGGTCGGCCATCTCGGCCACCATCACCTCAGACTGGCCGACGCCCACTGTCTCGATCAGCACCACATCGAAGCCCGCCGCCTCGCAGAGCGCCACCGCCTCGCGCGTTCGCCGGGCGACGCCGCCCATCTGCGCCTGGCTGGGCGAGGGGCGGATGAAGGCGCGCGGATCGCGGCTCAGCCGCTCCATCCGGGTCTTGTCGCCGAGGATCGAGCCGCCCGAGCGGGCCGAGGACGGATCGACCGCAAGGACCGCGACGCGCAGCCCCTGGCCGGTCAGCATCGTGCCGAACGCCTCGATGAAGCTCGACTTGCCCACCCCCGGGGTGCCGGAAAGCCCGATCCTCAGGGCCTGCCGCCCGGTCCCGAGCGCCTCCAGAAGCTCCACCGCCTGGGCCCGGTGGTCGGCCCGCGCGCTTTCGACAAGCGTGATCGCACGCGCCAGCGCCCGACGGTCACCCGCGGCGACGCGCCCGGCAAGCTCGTTCATGTCGATGTTACGCAAGTGGCGGCCTTTCGCTGGGCAAACAGGGAAGTGAGTTGACCTCCCGGCGGTTTTTCTGCCTGCTTCGGCGGGCCGATGTCCAGAGCAGAGGCGAGAAGAGCGAGCAGTGCCATGACGATCCTTCCCCGTATCGCCGCCACCCTGGCGGTCGTCGTCGCCGCTGGCGGCGCCACGGCCGACCAGCAGGACAACGCCGTCTTCGACCTGACGCTGCGGGGTCTCTACACCGGCACGCTCTCGGTCGCGGGGGCGATCGAAGGGAAAAGCTATGCCGCATCGGGCATGCTGAAAAGCGGCGGGCTCGTCGCCCTTGTCCGCAAGGTGCGCTATGACGCGCGCGCCCGCGGCAGCCTTTCGAAAGGGCGGTTCACGCCCGCGCGCTACGAGGAGGATGCCGACACCGGCAAGCGCCAGTCACAGTCGGTGATGGACTACCGGGCAGGCGTGCCGCAGGTGAAGGTCTACACCCCGCCGAAGCCGCCCCGCCCGGGCGACGTTGACCCCGCCACGCAGGGCGGCACGGTCGACCCGCTGACGGCGGCCTATGCCGCGCTGCGCGATGTGGCGCCGGCCGAGGCGTGCAGGCTGAAACTCGTGCTCTTCGACGGGCGACGGCGCAGCCAGGTGGTGCTGGCCGATCCAAAGCCCGCATCCGACGGCGGCCTGACCTGCACCGGCGAATACCGCCGCCTCGAAGGGTTTTCCGCCGAGGAGATGGCGGACAAGAGCCGCTTCCCCTTCACCCTGACCTATGCGCCCCTTCCCGACGGCCGGCTCAGGGTCATGGAGATTTCGATGGACACGATCTATGGCAAAGGCCGGCTCACTCGGCGATAAGCCGGATGTGTTGGACCGGTTGCCGATAGACGAGGCGCTTCCCGCGCTGATCGCCGCGCTGAAGGGCGCGGGCCGGGCGGTGCTGCAGGCGCCGCCGGGCGCGGGCAAGACCACGCGCGTGCCGCTGGCACTTCTGGAGGCCGGGCTGACGGGCGGGCTGACGGGCGGGCGCATCGTCATGCTGGAACCCCGCCGGCTTGCCGCCCGTGCCGCCGCCGAACGCATGGCCGAGACGCTGGGGGAGCCCGTCGGCCGGACCGTCGGCTACCGCATCCGCGGCGAGGCGAAGCTGTCCGCCGCCACCCGGATCGAGGTCGTGACCGAAGGCATCCTCACGCGGATGTTGCAGTCCGACCCGGAGCTTTCCGGCATCGGCGCGGTGATCTTCGACGAGTTCCACGAACGCTCGCTGAACGCCGACCTCGGCCTCGCGCTCGCCTGGGAGGTGCGCGGGGCGCTGCGCCCCGATCTCGTCATCCTCGTGATGTCGGCAACGCTCGACGCCGGGCCAGTCGCGGCGATGCTCGGCGACGCGCCGGTCGTCACCTCGGCGGGCCGTGCCTTCCCGGTGGAGACGCGCTGGCTGCCACGGCCCCTGGACTCCTCGATGCGTTTCGAGGCGGCGGCGGCGAACCTCGTCCGCGCCGCGGCGGAGGAGACCGAGGGCGGCATCCTCGTCTTCCTGCCCGGCGAGGGCGAGATCCGCCGGGTGGAGGCGCTGCTGTCCGGACACCTGCCCGCGGACTGCGTCCTGCGCCCGCTTTTCGGAGCGATGGACTTCGCCGCGCAGCGCGCCGCCATCCTGCCCGCGCGGACGGGGCGCAAGGTCGTGCTCGCCACCTCGATCGCCGAGACCTCGCTGACGATCGAGGACATCCGCGTGGTGGTGGATGGGGGCCGGGCGCGGCGGGCGCGGTTCGATCCGGCCTCGGGCATGGCGCGGCTGGTGACCGAGCGGGTGACCAAGGCCGAGGCCGAGCAACGGCGCGGCCGCGCCGGCCGGGTGGCAGAGGGCATCTGCTACCGGATGTGGACGAGGGGCGAGGAAGGCGGCCTCGCGCCCTTCCCCCCGCCCGAGATCGCCGCCGCCGACCTTGCGGGCCTTGCGCTCGAACTGGCGCTCTGGGGCTCGGACGGGTCGGACCTCGCCTTTCTCGCCCCGCCTCCCGCCCCCGCGCTGGCCGAGGCGCGGGCGCTTCTCCACGGGCTCGGCGCGCTTGACGCCGGCGGCCGGATCACCGCGCATGGCCGGGCGCTGGCGGCGCTGCCGCTGCATCCGCGGCTCGGCCACATGCTGGTGACGGCGGGACCGGAGGCGGCGGTGCTCGCCGCCCTCCTGGCCGAGCGCGACCCCTTGCGCGGCGCACCCGCCGATCTCGGCCTGCGCCTCGCCGCGATCCGCGATCCGAAACTCTACGAGGCCGAGCACCCCCACCGGGTGGACCGCGCCGCGGTGGAACGGATCCGCGCCGAGGCGAAGCGGCTGTCGCGGATGGTCGCAGCGGTTCCGGCGCGCTTCACGCCCGCCGAGATGGCGGCGCTGGCCTATCCCGACCGCATCGGGCTGCGCCGCCAGGGCGAGGCGCCGCGCTATGTGCTTTCGGGCGGCAAGGGCGCCGTCGTGGCCGAGGGCGATCTGCTGGCGCGCGAACCGCTGATCGTCGCCACCGACCTCGACGGCGACCCGCGCGAGGCGAAGCTGCGGCAGGGGATCGCGCTTGACGAGGCCGCGCTGCGCCGGCTCTTTGCCGCCGACATCGCCTGGCAGGAGGTGGCCGAATGGTCGCGCCGCGACGGCCGGGTGATCGCCCGGCGGCAGGAGCGCTTCGGTGCGCTCGTCCTCGGCGACCGGCCTTGGCCCGACGCCCCGCCACGGGCGCTCGCGGAGGCCGCGCTGGAGGGGTTGCGCCAGATCGGCCTCAACTGGAGCGACGCCGCCCGGCGGCTCCGTGCCCGCATCGCGCTCCTGCGCGCAGAGGGGGCGGAGATGCCCGACGTTTCGGACGCGGCGCTGATGGCACGGGCGGAGGACTGGCTCCTGCCCCATCTCGCCGGCCGGCGGACCGAGACCGACCTTCGCGCGCTGAACCTCGCCGAGCCCCTGCGCCAGTCGCTCACCTGGGATCAGCAGCAGGCGCTCGACCGGCTCGCGCCGGCGCATTTCACCACCCCGCTCGGCCGCCAGGTCGCGATCGACTACGAGGGCGGCCGCCCGTCGATTTCCCTGCGCCTTCAAGAACTTTTCGGCGTAACCGCACATCCCGTGGTAGGCCCGCGCAGGCTGCCCTTGCGGATCACGCTGCTGTCGCCGGCGAACCGCCCGGTCCAGACCACGCTCGACCTGCCGGGCTTCTGGGCGACGAGCTACGCCGATGTGCGCAAGGAGATGCGCGGGCAGTATCCGCGCCACCCCTGGCCCGAGGATCCCGCCGCACACGAACCCACGCTTCGCGCCAAGCCGCGCGGCACCTGATCCTCAGCGCTTGTGGATCACCGCGACCTGGTCGCGGCGCGCCCTGTCGTAGCGGACCGGGAAGAGAAAGCAGCCAGAGATCGCCGGCGCGAGTGCTGCGAACTCCGCCCCGGTGCGCGGATCGGCGTGACGGAAGACGCGATGCTCGGAAAACGACCGGAAGAGATCGGCGGTCTTGGTGATGCCGGGCCTCTCGTAGGCCTCCGGCTGCCAGCGCAGGTCCTCGATGATGTAGAGCCCGCCGCGCCTCAGCTTCGGGAACAGCTCGAGGAAGGCGTTCTGCTGGTGGTGGGAGGCGTGGCTGGCGTCATCGAGGACGATGTCGAATTCCGGCATGTCCGCCGCAGCGCGGGCGATGTCTTCCCGCGCATCCATGTCGCATCGGTGAAAGGTGAAGCGGTCGGCGGCGAACCAGGAGAAGTCCGACACGTCGAGCCCGTGGACCCGCGCGCGGGGGAAGAACTCCAGCCACATCCGGATCGAGGGCAGGTCGGTGGTCTTGCGCCCGGCCGCGGCGCCGTGCTCGGGCCCGCCGATCTGCAACCCCATCTCGAGAAGCCGGATGGCGCGGTCCCGATAGGGATGGAACAGCATGTGGTAAAGCTCGGTATAGCGGTGCTTGGCCGACCCCTTGTCGGACCCGTAGCGGTCCGCGAGGTCCGTCAGGTTCTCCCGCCTCGCTCCGCCGCCCGCCATGCCCGGCCTCCCTCTCGATCCCCGCCTCACCGATGCTTAGGGGGAAATCCGGGCAAGGCCAAGAACCCTCGCGGGGCGGGCTTCTTCGTTGCCGAAATACCCCCGCCGGAGGCGGCGCGCGCCCCCCCGGCGCGCGACAGGCTCAGACGCCGAGGCACCAGCGCATCACCGCCTTCTGGGCATGGAGCCGGTTCTCCGCCTCGTCCCAGATCACCGAATGCGGCCCGTCCATCACCGCCGAGGTCGCCTCGTCGTCGCGGTGGGCGGGCAGGCAGTGCATGAAGAGCGCGTCGGGCTTGGCGAGGCTCATCAGGTGTTCGTTGACCTGGTAGGGCCGAAGCTGGTTGTGCCGCCGTTCGCGCGCCGATTGCGGATCATGCATGGAAACCCAGGTGTCGGTCACGACAAGGTCGGCGCCCGCGACCGCGCGCTCGGGATTGCGGTCGATGGTGATCGGGTGGCCCTTCCGGGCGGCGAAGTCGAGCCAGCCCCGTTCCGGGTCGAGTGTCTCCGGTCCGGTGAAGGTCAGGTCGAAGCCGAACTGGCCCGCGGCATGGGCGAAGCTTGCGAAGACGTTGTTGCCATCGCCCGACCAGACCACCTTGCGGCCCGCGATGGGGCCGCGGTGTTCCTCGTAGGTCATCACGTCGGCCATGATCTGGCAGGGATGGGTGCGGTTCGTCAGCCCGTTGATGACCGGGACGTCGGCATATTCGGCCATCTCCAGAAGCGTCTGCTCCTCGAAGGTGCGGATCATGATGAGGTCGACATAGCGGCTGAGCACCCGCGCCGTATCGGCGATGGTCTCACCGTGGCCAAGCTGCATGTCGGCACCGGACAGCACCATCGTCTGCCCGCCCATCTGCCGCACGCCCACGTCGAAGGAAATCCGCGTCCGCGTCGAGGGCTTCTCGAAGATCAGCGCGATCATGCGGCCCTTGAGCGGCAGGTCGTCATCGGGCGTGCCCTTGGGCCGGCCGCCCCGCGCGGCCTTCATCGCGCGCGCCTGGTCGATGATGGCGCGAAGGTCGGAGGCATCGGTCTTGTGGATGTCGAGAAAGCTTTGCATCGGTCTGTCCTTGCCCGGTCGCGGCCGAGGGCTTCCTGCCCCCGGACCCCCGGGGATATTTTCAAACGGAAGAAACGGCGGGCGGCTTTTCAAGCGCCGCGGCGGCGCGGTCCAGCCGGTCCACCGCCTCGGCGATCTCGTCCTCGGTGATCGTCAGCGGCGGCAAGAGGCGCAGCGTGTTGTCGGCCGCGGCCACCGTCAGCACATGCTCGCCGTAGCCGGCCGAAACCATGTCGGCGGGGGCCCCCTTGCACCGGAGACCGAGCATGAGCCCCTGGCCGCGAACGCTTTCGAAAACCTCCGGATGGGCGGCCACCAGCGCCTCGAGCCTCTGGCGGAAGAGCCCCGCCTTGCGGTTCACCGCCGCAAGGAAGGCGGGGTCGGAGACGATCCCTAGCACGCGCGCGCCCACTGCGCAGGCGAGCGGATTGCCGCCGTAGGTCGAGCCGTGGCTGCCAACCGTCATGCCGGAAGCCGCGGCTTCGGTGGCGAGCACCGCGCCGAGGGGAAAGCCGCCGCCGATGCCCTTGGCCACCATCACGATGTCGGGCGTGATGCCGGCCCATTCATGGGCAAAAATCCGGCCGGTGCGGCCCATGCCGCATTGCACCTCGTCCAGGATCAGGAGCGCGCCGGTCTGGTCGCAGAGCGCGCGGATCGCCTTCAGATCCTCGTCCGGCAGGGGCCGGATACCGCCCTCGCCCTGGATCGGCTCGACCATCACCGCCGCGGTCCGGTCGGAGATCGCCGCGCGCAGGGCCGCCATGTCGCCCCAGGGCAGCGCGCGGAAGCCGGGCATCAGCGGGCCGTAGCCCTTGACCATCTTCTCCGACCCGGCCGCGGCGATGGCGCCGGTGGAGCGGCCGTGGAAGGCACCCTCGAAGGTCAGGATCTCGGTGCGCCCGGGATCGCCTTTCTCGTACCAGAACTTCCGCGCCATCTTGATCGCAAGCTCGGCCGCCTCGGTGCCCGAGTTGGTGAAGAACACCGTGTCGGCGAAGGTCTTCTCCACCAGCATGTCGGCGAGCCGTTCCTGCTCGGGGATGCGGTAGACGTTGGAGACATGCCAGACCCTGCCGGCCTGTTCGGTCAGCGCCGCGACGAGGTCCGGGTTGGCGTGGCCAAGCGCGTTGACGGCGATCCCGGCGCCGAGGTCGAGATACCGGCTGCCGTCCTCGGCCACAAGCCAGGAGCCTTCGCCCCGGACGAAGGCGAGGGGGGCGCGGTTGTAGGTGGGCAGGAGCGACGGGATCATGGACGGACTCCGGAAGGGAAGGCCAAGGGGTGCCTCATGGGCAGGGCGGTGTCAACGAGGGGAAAGGTTCCGGCGGCAGGCCGGCAGACGGCGGACGTCAGGCGCGGCTGCGGCGGCGTCGGGGACGGGCGAGGATGCGGGTCCGGTGCGTCATGGCGTGGCCTCTAGCCGGAATCGCCGGCGCTGTCCACTGGCAATCGGGCGCGACGCGACCCTTGCCTCGCGCCGCCTTCCCTTGTATCTCGGCGCGTCGCCGCTAGAATGCGGCCAAGCCGACTGCCGGACCGCCCGGCGCCCCCGAGAGGCGCCGCCGCGATGACCCCGAAAACCGAGGAACGATGATGTCCTGGACCGACGAGCGCGTCGAGACGCTGAAGAAGATGTGGGCCGAGGGTCAGTCGGCAAGCCAGATCGCCAAGGAACTGGGCGGGGTGACGCGCAACGCGGTGATCGGCAAGGTTCATCGCCTCGGCCTGTCGAACCGGGTGGGCGGCGCGCCCGATCCGGTGAAGTCGAAGGCCGATACGGAACCCAGGGTGGAAGCCAAACCCGCCGCGGCGGCAAAGCCCGCCCAGCCCGCCGCGAAGCCTGCCCCGGTGGCCCCGGCGGCGGCGCGCCCCGATCCCGCCCCTGCGGCCGCCGCGGCCCAGCCGCCCGCGCGCAAGCCCGTGGTGCCCGCCGGCCAGCCGCTGCCGCCGCAGCCCTCGGCCGGAGAGATCAGCCCCGAGGCGCTCGCCTCGGTGCGCGAGATCGAGAAGAAGGCGCGCAGGCTCACCCTGATGGAACTGACCGAGCGGACCTGCAAATGGCCGATCGGCGATCCGGCAACCGAGGATTTCTGGTTCTGCGGCCTCGCGGCCCAGGCCGGCAAGCCCTATTGCGAGGCCCATGTCGGCGTCGCCTTCCAGCCGATGTCCTCGCGGCGCGACCGGCGGCGCTGAGCCGGCCACCGCCGAAGCCCTGCCGAGCGGCCGGCGATGCCGCGCCGGGTCGGGAAAACCGCCACTTTCCATCGGGCCCGGGAAGGACTAGCCTGCGCGCCGCGCGCAACGGCAAGACATTCCCATGAAGGCGATCATCGAGGTCCGCGACCTCTCCAAGACCTATGCGAGCGGCACGAACGCGCTTTCGGGCGTCACGCTCGATATCGGGAAGGGCGAGATTCTCGCGCTGCTCGGGCCGAACGGCGCGGGCAAGACCACCTTCATCTCGATCCTCTGCGGGCTGGTGACGCCTTCGGGCGGCCGGGCGCTGGTCGGCGGCCACGACATCCTGCGCGACTACCGGGCGGCGCGTTCGCTGATCGGGCTGGTGCCGCAGGAAATCGCCGTCGAGCCGTTCGAGCGGGTGATGGACACGCTGCGGTTTTCGCGGGGCCTGTTCGGAAAGTCCGCTGACGATGCGCATCTGGAACGCGTGCTGCGCTCGCTCACGCTCTGGGACAAGCGCGATGCGCGGCTGAACGAACTGTCGGGGGGCATGAAGCGGCGCGTGCTGATCGGCAAGGCGCTGTCGCACGGGCCGCGCATCCTTTTCCTCGACGAGCCCACGGCGGGGGTCGACGTGACACTCAGGCGCGAGATGTGGGCGGTGGTCCGCGACCTGCGCGCCTCCGGCGTGACGATCATCCTGACGACGCATTACCTCGAAGAGGCCGAGGAGATGGCCGACCGCATCGGCATCATCGACAGGGGGCGGCTGCTTCTGGTCGAGCAGACCGCGCGGCTCATGCACGAATTCGGCCGCAAGCGGCTGACGGTGGAGCTGGCCGAGCCGCTGTTCGCGCTGCCCGGAAGCCTTGCCCAGGACGGGCTGGTGCTGTCGCCCGACGGCCGGCGGGTCAGCTACGACTACGACACCCGCGCCGACCGCAGCGGGATCGCCCGGCTTCTGGCCGGTTTCGCCGCCGAGAGCATCGCCGTGCGCGACCTCGAGACCGAGCAATCCTCGCTCGAGGACGTGTTCCTGCGGCTTGTAGAGGAAGGCAGATGAACTGGCAGGCGGTGCGCACGATCTTCGGGCACGAGATGGCGCGGTTCTGGCGCACGCCGTGGGAATCGCTGGCCTCGCCGGTGGTTTCGACCGTGCTCTACTTCGTCGTCTTCGGCGCGGCGATCGGCGGGCGCATCCAGGATGTCGAGGGCGTGTCCTACGGCGCCTTCATCGTGCCGGGCCTGATCATGCTGACGGTGCTGCAGCAGTCGCTCTCCAACGCCTCCTTCGGCATCTTCTTCCCGAAATTCGCCGGGACGATGTATGAAATCCTCGCCGCGCCGGTCTCGTTCGTCGAGGTGGTCATGGGCGATGTCGGCGCGGCCGCGCTGAAATCGGTGATCATCGCTGTGGTGATCTACCTGACCGCGCTCTGCTTCGTCGATCTGCCCATCGCGCATCCCCTCTGGGCCGCGGCCTTCCTTGTCCTGACCGCCTTCGGCTTTTCGCTGATGGGGTTCCTCATGGGAATCTGGGCGAAGGACTGGCAGCAGTTGCAGTTCGTGCCGCTGATGGTGATCACGCCGCTGGTGTTTCTCGGCGGCGCCTTCTATTCCGCCTCGATGCTGCCGCCGTTCTGGGAGGCGGTCGCCCATCTCAACCCGGTCCTCTACCTCGTCTCCGGCTTCCGCTGGGCCTTCTTCGGGCAGGCTGACGTGCCGGTCGCGGCCTCGCTCGCGGCACTTGCGGTCTTTCTCGGGCTCGGCCTTGCCGCCGCCTGGGCGATCTTCCGCACCGGCTGGCGGCTCAGGGCCTGACGCAAACCCCGCTTTTCCGCGGCCGGGCGAGCCGCTATATCCGCGCGATGACCCAGAACCCGCCGAACCTCCGCCCCGACCTCGCGCCGAAGCCGGTCTTCGACACTCCGGCGCGCCCCGGCCAGCCGAAGATCGGCATGGTCTCGCTCGGCTGCCCCAAGGCGCTGGTGGACAGCGAAAGGATCCTCACCCGGCTGAGGGCGGAGGGCTATGCGATCAGCCCCGACTACGCGGGCGCGGATGCCGTCATCGTCAATACCTGCGGCTTTCTCGACAGCGCCAAGGCCGAAAGCCTCGAGGCGATCGGCGAGGCGCTGGCCGAGAACGGAAGGGTGATCGTGACCGGCTGCCTCGGGGCGGAGCCCGACTACATCACCGGCGCGCATCCTTCGGTTCTGGCGGTCACCGGACCGCAGCAATACGAGCAGGTGCTCGATGCGGTGCACAATGCCGTGCCGCCGTCACCCGACCCGTTCGTGGACCTGCTGCCCGCCACCGGCGTGAAGCTGACGCCGCGGCACTACAGCTACCTGAAAATCTCCGAGGGCTGCAATCACCACTGCCGCTTCTGCATCATCCCCGACATGCGCGGACGGCTGGTGAGCCGCCCCGCCCATGCGGTCGTGCGCGAGGCCGAGAGGCTGGTGGCGGCGGGGGTGAAGGAACTGCTGGTGATCAGCCAGGATACCTCGGCCTACGGGGTGGACCTGAAACATGCCAGCGACCGCGGCCACCGCGCCCATATCACTGACCTGGCGCGAGACCTCGGGTCGCTCGGCGCCTGGGTGCGGTTGCACTACGTCTACCCCTATCCCCATGTGCGCGACCTGGTGCCGCTGATGGCGGCCCATTCAGAATCGGGGGGCCTGATCCTGCCCTACCTCGACATTCCCTTCCAGCACGCCCACCCCGACACGCTGAGGCGCATGGCCCGGCCGGCGGCCGCGGCGCGGACGCTGGACGAGATCGCCGCCTGGCGGCAGGTCTGCCCCGAGATCACGCTGCGCTCCACCTTCATCGTCGGATTTCCCGGCGAGACCGAGGCGGAGTTCCGGACCCTGCTCGACTGGCTCGACGAGGCGCAGCTCGACCGCGTCGGCTGCGTCCGCTACGAGAATGTGGCGGGCGCGCGGTCGAACGGCCTGCCCGACCACGTGCCGGACGACGTGAAGGACGATCGCTGGCATCGGTTCATGGAAAAGGCCCAAGCGATTTCTGCGGCGAAACTCGCCGCCAAGGTCGGACGGCGGATGGAGGTGATCGTCGACACTGTGGATGGCGACGGCGCCACCTGCCGCACCAAAGCCGACGCGCCGGAGATCGACGGCAACCTCTTCATCGACCAGGATTTTGCGGGCCTCCGGCCCGGCGACATCGTGACGGTGGAGATCGACGAGTCGGGCGACTACGACCTCTGGGGGCGGGTCGCGGGCCGCTGACGCCGCCAGGAGACCGGAAGACCTGCAACCCCCGGCTGCAAAATGCGCCGGCCGAAGCGAAATCGTTGGGCGCCGGGCGGAACCGGTTCTAGCGTTGCGCCGCGGGCGACAGGACACCCGCGTTCAATCAGGAAACGGCTATGCAGATCTCACGCAACTTCATGGTGATCGGTGTTGCTTATCTGTTGTTGGGTATCGGTCTCGGCATGTACATGGGCGGCTCGGGCGACCACTCGCTCGCGCCGCTGCACGCGCACATTAACCTTCTCGGCTTCACGCTGATGACCGTCTTCGGGCTGGTCTACCGGGTGATTCCGGCGATGGGCGCCACGACCCTCGCGCGGGCGCATTTCTGGCTGCATCTGGCGGGGTCGCTGATCCTTCTGGCGATGCTGTCGATGCTCTTGACCGGACGCATCACCGAAGCCGGCATGGCACCGCTGGCGCCCCTGGCCGAGCTTCTGGTGCTGCTCGGGGTGGCGAGCTTCGCCTACAACGTCTGGCATAACGCCTGAGCCCTTGCGAAGGGCCCGCCGCCGCCGGGAGTGTGCGGCGGCGGGACCATGGCAGGGGCGCGCCCTACCCTCGCGCCCGGTGCCCCGGGGTTACCCGCCCCAGTCTGATCTTCCCCCAGTCTGATCTTCCGTCACCGCAGGCAGTCTAGCACGGACGCTGGCCGCCGCCGATACCGGTATCCCATACCAGGGCTCAGCCGACGAGGATGACCGCCCAGGCGATGCCACCGGCGAGCGCCACCAGCGCCACCCCGGCCGAGCCGCAGTCCTTGGCCTTGCCGGCGCGCGGATCGTGGCCGGGCGAGGCGAGATCGACGGCCTCCTCGATGGCGGTGTTGAAAAGCTCTGCCGCAAGGACCAGAACCCCGAGCGCAAGGATCATCGCGCGTTCCGCGGTGGAAAGATCGAGCGCGAAGGCAAGTGCCGCCGACAGGAGATTCACGACCGTCCACTGCCGCAGCGACTTCTCGGTCGCCCAGGCCGCGCGCCAGCCCTGAAGCGACCAGATGCAGGTGTTGGCAAACCGCCGGATCTCACTGGCCATGAGGTCGCGCATCCGTTCCTCCCCGTTTTCCGCGAGAAGACTAGCGGCGCGCGCCCGCGCTTGTCACGTCCCGCCGGATGCGGGGCGGCGGATCAGACGATCCCGCGCAGCGCCTCGAGCACGGTGCGGTTGGCACACCAGTCGGGTGCGGCAACGGCGGTGCGGTCGTGGCCGGGCTCGCAGCGCAGCGCGTGGCCCTCGTCGCAGGCGCGGCAGGCCGCCAGCAGCATGCGGAAATCCTCGGCCGTCAGCATCCCCGTCTGCATCGCCGTGCCGATGTCCACGCCGTGCCGGCGCGTTTCGGTGTCGGTCAGGAAATAGGGAATGTCCGGCATCCCCGCCGCGTCCATCTGCACCATCTTGCCCATCGCTGACATCCCCGATGCGTTGCCTTGCCCCAGCATCCGGCGGCGAGCATGCTCTCCGCCTTGACTTGAATCAAGCGCGGCGCGCGGTCATTGCAGCGAGGCGAGTGTCCGGCGCACCGTGTCGATCCTTGCTGCGTTCGGCGGATGGGTGCCGAGGAACCGGTTGCCGGGGTCGGGAATGCGGGCGAAGAAGGCGGCCCCGCGTTCCGGGTCATAGCCCGCGTCCCAGGCCAGGATGGTGCCGAGCGCGTCGGCCTCCAGTTCGTAGTCCTTGGCATAACGCCGCGCGCCGATCGTGCCGCCGAGGTTCTGGGCGGTTCGAATCGCGGTCTCGTCGCCGCCGGTGGCCGCCGTCAGCACCCCGAGGATCAGCGCCCCGGTCGTCGCCTCCTGCTGCTGGCGGGGAATGTGGCTTGCGATGTGGTGCGCGGCTTCGTGGCCCATGACGAAGGCCAGCTCGTCGGCGTTGCGCGCCTCGGCGATCAGCGGCAGCGTGAAGGCGATGATCGGCCGGCCGGCGGAATCGAGCGTCTGGTAGGCGTTCGGC
>JAUQYB010000138.1 GCA_030837825.1 Albidovulum sp. | reverse complement strand
GGAACGGCGTGGCGGCCGGCGCGCAGGCCGGCGCGGCCAAGGCGGTCTTCGCCGGAAATGTGCGACAGGGCGTTGGTGCGGCCGAGGCGGGCTTTTTCGATGAGATCGGTCATTTGGGTGCTCCGTGGTGGCTGGATTGTGCTCTCTTTACCGTCAAACTCGCGACCTGAGGCCCATCTTTGACCACGGAATTGACGGAAACATGACCGGATTGCGCCGAAAGCACGCCGCAAAGGTGCCATTTTGTTGACAACCTTCGGTTGTTTTCAACGATATTGGGTCAGCATCGTGGCATCGTTTCGCGGATGGAACAAGTGACCCGCGGGCCGCCCGGCCACATCGTTGCCTGAGTCTGGAAAACGGGAATCACCCCGGCGGGTGATTCCTCAGGCCCGCTGCATCCGCCGGCGGTAACGCCGCACACGCCAGGCTTCCAAGAGGATCAGCGGCACCGAATAGACCGCGACCTCCCGCCAGCCGCCATAGTCGGTCATGATCCAGTGCAAGAGCGTCAGCACCGCCATCGGATAGACCCAGCGCTGCACCCGCTTCCAGAGCGGCCCCATCCGGTCCACCGCCGTGTCGAACGAGGTGGCGGCCAGCACCGTCATGATCGCCATCGCGATCCAGCCAACCAGCAGGTCCATCCGCAGGAACGACCGGAGCAGGGCGCCGAGGTTCACCCCCAGAAGCCAGATGAACGTGTGCAGCGCCGCATAGCCGAAACTGGCGACACCGAAATACCGCCGCCGCTGCCTCAGCCACGGCAAGGGGCGGCGGAACAGCTGCTGCAGCGGGGTGATCGCCAGGCTGAGGATGAGGAACCAGACCGAGGGCAGGCCGGTCCACCAGATGTAGTCCATCTTGGTGTGAGGCACCAACCGCTCGTAGAGCAGCCACAGGCCCGGCAGCGCCATGACGAGCCAGAGCAGGTAGATATCGTCGGTGATCCGGCGCAGGTTCATTCGAGGCCCCAAAGGTTGCCGCCGGGCCCCGGGGGACCGGCGGCCCGCCTATTCCGCGGCGAGCGCCGGCTTGACGCTGCCGGCCGGTTTCTTGACCTCGAATTCCTCGTGGTAGGAGCGTTCGACGTTCACGTCCCAGACGTCGTTCTTCTCGCCGAGGACGTTGCGGGCGGCATACATCGCCGAGAGCATGGAGTGGTCCTGGTTGTTGTAGCGGTGCAGCCCGTTGCGGCCGACCGTCTGGAAGTTCTCGAGGCTCAGGATCCACTCCTCCAGCACGTCGAGGGCGGCGCGGTATTCGCCGTCATAGACCGGATAGGCCTTGGGCTGCCGGATGATCGCGGCACCGATGACGTCGGACGCCTTGGCGAGCCCGAGTTGCTCCAGCTCCTTCGAGGCCAGAGCGCGCAGCTCCTCGTCCGTCATGGTCCAGAGCCCGTCGCCCTCCTGGCAGAAGTATTCCATGCCGATCGAGGCGGTGTTCTGGTCGGGCAGCATCTCCTTCGACCAGGCACGGAAGTTCTGGATGCGGCCGACCTTCACCTTGGGCGAATGGATGTAGATCCAGTTGTCCTTGAACGGGTCGGCATGGTCGAGCACCAGAGTGACGATCAGGAAATCGCGGTAGCGGAGCTTGTCCGCGGCGGCCACGACCTCGGGCGGCGGCGGCGGGTCGAAGGCGTGGATCAGGTCGCGCAGCGCCATCGAGTTGATGAAATGATCGCCCTCCACCCGCTCGGTCACGGGATCGCGCCCGTCCTCGTGCCAGTGCCGAACGTCGATCGAGGTCACGCGGTTGCCCTTGCGATTCACCCGCAGGACTTCAGAGCGCAGATGCACCTCGCCGCCCTGTTCCTCGACAAGCTCGGCCGTGCGTTCCCACATCATGCCGGGGCCGAGACGCGGATACTGGAATTCCTCGATGAGGCTCGTGGTGTCGTTCGAACCCGAAATCGCGTTCCATACCGCCTTGAACAGCGACAGGTTCTTGATCCGCTGCGCCGCCCAGTCGGCACGGATCTCCTTCGGGCTGATGCCCCAGACCTTCTGCGTGTAGCTGCGGAAGAAGTGCATGTAGAGCCGGCCGCCGAAGCGGTTGATCACCCATTCCTCGAAGCTTTCCTCCTTCTTGTAGGGGCGGACCTGCCACTTGAAATACGACAGGAGGATGCGCATCGACTCGTAGGGGCCGATGTTGACGAGGGCGTTCATGAGCTTCAGCGGATAGTCGAAGAACTTCTCGCGGTAGTAGATGCGGCTGAGGCGGGGGACGGTGATGAAATCGTCCTTCAGCACCTCGTGCCACATCGCCTCGACCTCCTTCACCTTGGTGAAGAAGCGGTGGCCGCCGATGTCGAAGCGGTAGCCGTTGTTCGATTCGGTCCGCGAGATGCCGCCGACCATGTCGGAGGCCTCGTAGACCTTCGGCTTGTGACGGGCCGAACGCTTCTGCAACTCATAGGCCGCGGTAAGCCCGGCCGGGCCGCCGCCGATCACCACGACGGGACTTGCGTCATCCTGCTGCATTCTCGCCACCACCGTTCCCGACAAACTGACTTTTCTAAAATCCTACCCCACGCTGCCGACTATACAGTCTGGCGCTGCAGGGGCAAAACCATCTTCACCGAACCGGCTGCCAAGGGCACCATTTATGGAACCAATCCCGGGTTTTATAACCGCTTCGTTCCCCTTCGCACCTGCAGCGAGGCGGGGACATGCAGAGAAATCAACCTTGGGTTGAATACGCCGCCACTCAGCACAACGAACAAATACAGCATCCGAATCGCACCTCCACTCCGGACACCGCGGACCGACCCGCGGCCCGCTTCAAATCTTCACGAACCGCCCCTCGGCGGGCACCACGCCGCGGGCCGCAAAGGCGTTCCGCGTGTCAAGCAGAAGCCGCGCCGACCGCGCCACGAGCGCATAGTCGACACGGGTATGATCGGTCGCCACCAGCACCGCATCATAGCCCGCCACCGCCTCCGCGGTCAGGGCAACCGAGCGGCGGCCGGCAAGGTCGGGATCGTCGCGGGTCAGCGGCATCACCGGGAAATAGGGGTCGTGGAAGTCGCAGACCGCGCCCATCGCCTCCAGCCGCTTGAGGATGGCCAGCGCCGGGCTGACGCGGGTATCCTCGACATCCCTCTTGTAGGCGATCCCGAGGATCAGCACCTTCGCGCCCGAGACCGGCGGCCCGCCGCGCTTCGACAGTTCCACCGCGACGCGGCCTGCGATCATGTCGGGGGCGTTGTCGTTGTTCGCTCGCGCCAGATCGACGATCGGCAGCGACGAGCCCACGTCGCGCGCGCGCCAGGACAGGTAGGCGGGCGATACCGGGATGCAGTCGCCGCCGATTCCGGGGCCCGGGTAAAATGGCATGTAGCCGAAGGGCTTGGTCGCCGCCGCCCGCACCACCTCCCAGACATCGACGCCCATCGCCTCGAGCGCCACCTTCATCTCGTTCACGAGCGCGATATTGACGGTCCGGAAACTGTTTTCCGCGAGCTTCACCGCCTCGGCCGTGGCCAGCGAACTGACCGGCACCGTCTGCGTGACGATCTGCGAATAGAAGAGGTCGATCAGATCGCGCGACCTGGCGTCGTCGGCCCCCACCACTTTCGGGATCGTGCGGGTCTCGAAGCTGTGGTTGCCCGGGTCTTCGCGTTCGGGCGAGAAGGCCAGGAAGAAATCCTCGCCCGCGCGCAGCCCGCCGCTTTCCAGGATCGGCCGGATCACGGTTGCCGTGGCGCCGGGCCAGACCGTGCTTTCCAGCACCACAAGCTGGCCCGGCCGAAGCCATTGGGCGATGCCTTCGACCGCCCGCAGGACGTAGCTCAGATCCGGCTCGCGCGCGGGCGACAGCGGCGTCGGCACGCAGATCAGGATCACATCCGCGTCGGCCAGCGTCGCGAAATTGTGGGTGGCCGCGAACCGGCCGCCTGCGACCGCGTTGCGGATCCGGTCCTCGGCGAAATAGGAGATGACGCGCTCTCCCGCGTTGATCGCCCCGACCCGCGCTTCGTTGAGGTCGAGTCCCGTCGTGGGAAAGCCGGTCTCGCTGATCGTCAGCGCCAGCGGCAGACCGACATAGCCCAGCCCCACCGTGGTCACCCGCGCCTCGTGCCGGGCGATCCGGTCCTTGAGCGTCGAGAACAGCGAAAAGGCATTGGTCATGGTCAAACTCGCAGCAGCACGCTCGGCACCGTCATCCAATAACACGGACCGCAGGCAGGATGCACATATCCAATTAGCCAAGCAAACGCCACGCGGCCAGTCTGGAATGTTGTACCTCTGCTGCGGACAATCGCGCCGTGACGCCGGGTTTGAAGCCGGTTGCCTTCCGCTGCCGCGCTCCCGGCGTGCCGGGCGATTCTGCGGGACACGCGGCAGCGGGTGGCACGGGGCGATGGCAGTGTCTGCAATCCCTGTTCACCGATCGCTGCAGCGCCGGACTGTTTCCTTTGGCGCGGCCAGCCGGGACAACCGCATGGCCGCCGCCCTGCGTCCGTGATAGCATCCGCAGCCGGATCGGCGGGCTGGATTTCAGGCGAGGGGACATGAAGATACTGATCACGGGCGGCGCCGGTTTCATCGGCTCGCATCTGTCCGAACGTCTCGTTGCCGAAGGTCATTCCGTCACCGTGCTCGACGACCTTTCCACCGGACGGCGCGAAAACCTCGCAAGCCTTGCCGGGCACAACCGCTTCCGCTTCGTCGAAGGCACGATCCTCGATCCCGCGCTGGTCCAGGGCCTTATCGACGAGACGGACGCGATCTTCCACCTCGCCGCCGCGGTCGGTGTGAAGCTGATCATGGAGGAGCCGTCGCGGTCGATCCTGACCAATATCAACGGCACCGAGAACGTGCTGAAGGCGGCGCTGAAGGACCGCAAGCTGACCTTCATCGCCTCGACCTCGGAAGTCTATGGCAAGGCAACGAAATTCCCCTTCTCGGAGGATGACGACCTGACCATCGGCGCGACGCGGAACCTGCGCTGGTCCTATGCCTCGGCCAAGCAGCTCGACGAATTCCTGACGCTTGCCTATGTCCGCGAGGTTGGCCTGCCCGCCGTCATCCTGCGCTTCTTCAACACCACCGGCCCGCGCCAGACCGGCCGCTACGGCATGGTGCTGCCGAACTTCGTGCAGGCCGCGCTGGAGGGAAGGCCGCTTCTGGTCCACGGCAGCGGCGAACAGTCGCGCTGCTTCGGCCATGTCGCCGACGTGGTGGAGGCGATGGTGCGGCTGATGGCCACGCCTGCGGCGCGGGGCGAGGTCTTCAACGTCGCCAACGACCAGGAGGTGACGATCCGCCAACTGGCCGAGACGGTGATCGCGATGACCGGATCGGGTTCGGAGATCCGGCTCGTTCCCTATTCCGACGTCTATCCGGAAGGCTTCGAGGACATGGCGCGGCGCCTCCCCGATGTGTCGAAGCTGGAACGCGCCATCGGCTTCCGGCCGCGCCGGCCGCTGTCCGAGATCATCGCCGACATCATCGCCGAGAAACGCGCGGCGCGGGCGGCCTGATGCAGGGTTCGACCTTGACCGACCGGCGCTGGTTCGTCGTCATCCTCGCCCTCGCGGCCGGGCTCAGGCTCTGGCATCTGAACGCGCCGCTCTGGCACGACGAGATCCAGACGCTGGTGACCCATGTGCACCTCGGCTGGGGCGAGATGCTGCAAAGCTACTCGATGAACCACCATTACCTGCACAACCTCGCCGCAAAACTGTCGATCGCCCTGTTCGGCGAGGCGCCCTGGGCGGTCCGGCTGCCGGCGATGCTGTTCGGCCTGGCCACGATCTGGGCGACCTGGGCTCTTGCGCGCGAGATCGCGGGGGTGACCATCGCCCATGTCACCGCGCTCCTCCTCGCGCTGTCCTACCATGAGATCTGGTTTTCCCAGAACGCCCGCGGCTACACCGGGCTTGCGTTCTTCTCGACGCTCGGTCTCCTCTTCTTCCTGCGCGGCATCAGGGCGCCTGACCGGCGGACCTGGCTTTCCTTCGCGCTCTGCCTCGCCGGCGCGGTCTTCACCCATCTGACCGGCGCCTTCTTCTTCGTGGCGCTCGGCCTTGTCTGGCTCGCCGTGGTGCTCCTGCGGGCCGCGCGCGGGACGCTTGCCGCACCCGTCGTCCGCCTGCCCTTCCTTGGCTTCCTCATCGGCGGCGCGATCACCGCACTTGTCTACCTGCCGATCCTGCCGAGCCTCCTCGCCACCGTCTCGTCGGTGTCGGACACGTCGGCGGTGGACCTGATGAAGGAATACCAGAACCCGCTCTGGACCGCGTGGGAGGCGATCCGGACCGGCATCGGCAGCGCCGGCGCGCTGGTGCCGCTGGTCGGGGCGGCGGTGCTGGTCCTGTGCATCCTCGGCGCGGTCAGCCTCCACCGCGCGGCACCGCTCTTCGCGCCTTCGGTCGCGCTCCACATCCTGCTCACCACCGCGCTCCTGATGGCGGTGGGAATGCGGATCTGGCCGCGGTTCTACTTCGTCGACATCGGGCTTCTGATGATCCTGATCGTGGCAGGCGTCCGGCTCTCGTGCACGATCCTCGGCCGCATCGCGGGCGGCGAGCGCGCCAGCCGCGCGCTCTGGACCACCGGCGTCGTGCTCATGGTCCTGATTTCGGCCTGGCTGGCCAAACGGAACTACGATTTCCCGAAACAGGACCTCGCCGGCGCCTACGCCTTCGTCGAGGCCGAACGGAAACCCGGCGACCGCGCCGTCGCGCTTGGCTATGCGGGACAGAACTTCGGCTACTACGGCGGCGACTGGCCGGTGGTCTATTCCGATGACGAATACCGCGCCGCGCTGGCGGCCCCCGGCACGGTCTTCGTCGTCGCCGGCTTCCCCGAGCGGGTCTTCCGGGACATTCCGCAGTTCGCCGCCGACATCGGGCTTGGCGACGGATCGGACGTCTGCGACCCAGTGCGGCCCGCGCCGACGGTGCTGAAGGTCGCGCGCTGCTTCGGCGGCACGCTCGGCGACGGCAACGTCCTGGTGTTCCGGCGTGACTGAGGCGCCCGACATCGTCGTCGGCTCGGGCCCCGCAGGCGTCGCTGCCGCAACGGCGCTTCTGGCGCGCGGGCGCCGCGTCCTGATGCTCGACGGCGGCAAGGTTCTGGATCCCGCGGCAGAGGCGCGCCGGGCGGCGCTCGGCGCCACCGATCCGGCCGACTGGGACCCCGAGGTCCGGCCCGGCTGGATGGCGCCGCAGTTCGGCGGCCCGCCGGGACAGGTCCGCCGCTATGGTTCCGACTTCGCGATGGAGGCGGGGGGCGACACCTTCGCCGACCTGCCGGGCTGGATGGGCCTGCGCGCCTCGCGCGCGGCGGGCGGGCTTTCCAACCTCTGGGGGGCGGCGATCCTGCCCTACCGGCAGGCGGACATGGCGGGATGGCCGGTGACCGAGGCCGATCTTGCACCGCACTACCGCGCCGTGGCCGGGTTCCTGCCCGTCGCGGGGCGCAAGGACGATCTGGCCATGCTGTTCCCCGCCCTGCCGATGTCGGGGCGCGAGCCGCTGCCCCACCCGGTGCAGATCGAGGCGCTGCTGGCCCGGCTTGCCGCGGCGCACGCACCGATGGCGGCGCTCGGCCTGACCGCAGGCGCGGCGCGGCAGGCCGTCGCGGCGGGCTGCCGGCGCTGCGGGCTTTGCCTGCACGGCTGCCCCTACGGGCTGATCTGGTCGGCCGGGGACCAGATCGCGCGCCTGGGCGACAATTCCGCCTTCACCTACCGGCCCGGCGCCGTCGTCATCCGCTTCGAGGAGACGGCGGCGGGCGTCACGCTGCACCTTCGGGACGGCGAGACGCTGTCCGCCCCCCGCGTCTTCCTCGGGGCGGGAGTGCTGGAGACGGCACGCATCCTGCTCGCCTCGGCGCCGGGGGCGGCGACGCTGACGCTTCGCGACAGCCAGCACGCCTTCCTGCCGATGCTTCAGCGCTGGCGCAACCGCAGCCGGCCCGACCGGGGCCGGTTCCATACCCTGCCGCAGGTGTTCCTGGAACTTGACGCGCCCGAGGTCTCGCCCTTCCTCGTCCATGCCCAGGTCTCTTCCTGGAACGAATTCTACGCCCGCGACCTGATCCAGAACTACGCGCGCAAGCTGCCCGGATCGGCCCCGCTTTTCACCGCACTCGCCCGGAGGTTGATCGTGGCGCAGCTTTTCCTGCACTCCCACCACTCCCACCGGATCGGGCTGACGCTCGCCCCCGATGGCCGCCTCCGCGCCGCGCTGGAGGAAAACCCGGAAACCGCCCGCATCGTGAAGGCAGCCGCGGGCCGGATCGGCCGCGCGATGGGCCATGCCGGGCTCAGCGCGCTTGCCTTTGCCACAAGGGGCGCCGCGCCGGGGTCGAGCTTCCATGTCGGTGCCAGCCTGCCGATGACGGCGACGCCGCAGGGGGCGCAGTCAGACCCGCTCGGCCGGCCCGCGGGCCTGACGCGGCTCCATGTGGTCGACGCGACCGTCCTGCCGGCGATCCCGGCAACCACGATCACCTTCCCGGTCATGGCCAACGCGCACCGGATCGGCGCCCTGGCATAGCGGCGGGTCAGCCCGCCCCGCGCTCGAAAGCGCCGGCCTCCAACGCCGCCGCCAGCGCCCGGTCGCCCTTGCGCCCTGCCGCCCGCGCCAGTGCCGCACCATAGGCCGCCATCACCCGGTCCTCGCGCCAGTGCGCGGCGAAGGCGTCCCGCGCTGCCTGCGACAGCGCCGCGCGGTGGGCGGGGTCCGCCTGCAGCCGCCGCATCGCCGCCACCAGTTCGTCCCCCGTGTGGAAGAGTTCCCCCGCCCCGGCCCGTTCGACGATCTCCGGGAAGGGGCCAAGTCGGCGGGCGATGACCGGCGTGCCGAGCCGGAAGCTCTCGATCAGGATGATGCCGAAGGTCTCGTAGCAGACCGAGGGCACGATCAGGCCGAGCGCGCCGCGATAATAGGCGTCGAGTTCCTCCGGGCCCTTGCGGCCGAGGAACCGGACGTTCGCGCGCCCGCCCGCGATCCGCTTCAGCTCGCCCGCATAGTCGCCGTCGCCGAGGATCAGGAGGTCGGCGTCCGGATGGCGGTCCATCGCCGGAAAGACCTCCTGCAAGCCCTTGATCTTCTCCAGCCGCCCGACGAACAGGAAATAGGGCCGCGGGTGGCCGCGCCAGGGTTCGGCGAGGCTCGGCAGGTCGGGCAGGAAATAGGGCAGCACCTCCATCTCGTGCCCGAGCCCGAAATCCCGGTGCTTCGCGCGGCTGAACTCGCTTTTCGCGATGATCAGGTCGATGTGGTTGAGCGCGCGGTCCAGCATTCCGGTGTGCCGCCAGAGCTGCGGCGGGCGCCGGTAGCTGAGCTGGCATCTCACGCAGTGCCGCTCGTCGCAAAGCTCCCGCCCGTAGCGCCAGAGGACATGCGTGGGGCAGACCAGCCAGTGCTCGTGCGCCTCGTAGACCTTCAGCCCCTCGCCGATCGGCAGCAGGCCGGGGCCGCCGATCAGCGAGGTGTTGTTGTACCACAGGATGTCGGGCCTGCGCTCCGCGATGATCTCGCGCAGGCGTGCGGCATGGGTCACGGGCCGGCCAAGCTGCTGGGTCAGGAGGTTCGACAGAAGCCCGTGGCGTGCCCTGAGGCCGATCCGCCGCACGCCGTCCGGGGCCCCTTCGGGCTGCACCTTGCCGCCGAGGATCAGGTAGCTGTCCTCCTCGTGCACCACGGTCACGTCATGGCCCCGCGCCGCCAGCGCGCGCGCCATCCGCTGCACCCCAACCGCGTCGCCCCCGAAGGAATAGGGCGGATAGAAGGTGGTGAACATGACGATGCGAAGCGACCTCATGCCGGGCCTGCCTCCGCCGCCGGGCGGGCGTAGGCCAGGAAAAGCCCGATCCGGTCGCGCATGAGAAGAAGTGCCAGCGCGCCATAGGCCGCAATGCCGGCGAGGATGCTGGCCGCGAC
Source organism: Albidovulum sp. (assembly GCA_030837825.1). Taxonomy (GTDB): domain Bacteria; phylum Pseudomonadota; class Alphaproteobacteria; order Rhodobacterales; family Rhodobacteraceae; genus Albidovulum. The sequence goes on along the minus strand of JAUQYB010000138.1, from coordinate 5,405 downwards.
TGACAGCGCAAGCGGCGCACCGCCAAGCGCGCGCTGGACAAGGATCACCACCGCCGCCATGACGCCCGCGGCAAGTGCGGGCAGGATGTTGCAGGTCATGAGCGGTGCCACCGGAATGTCGCCGAGCCGCGCGACAAGCCGGAAGCGGAAGATCCACAGAAGGTAATGCGCGGCCACGAACCCGGCCGTGATCGCGACAAGCCCCCAGGGAGCGGCGGCGAGGATGAAGGCCGCCCCGAGCACCACGTTGCCCCAGGTCAGCACCGTGATCTCTCCCGCCTTGCCGGCCGCGAGGCAGAAGCTCTGCTGGACAAGCGCCACCGAGAAGTAGAGCCCGAGGAAGGCCAGGACGCCGAGGACCGGCGCGGCGCCGAGCCATTCCGCCCCGAAGACCAGCCGAAGCACCGGCTCGGCCACCACCGCAAGCCCCACGAAGAACGGAAAGGCCGCGACGCCGGTCAGCCGCGCGATGTCGAGCAGCAGATCGCCCGCCCGCCCCCCTTCCCGCGTGACGGCGGCGAAGGCAGGCTGCGAGACCATCCTGAGCGGTGTGGAAATGAGGAAGGTCAGCGTCTCCACCAGCCGCCAGGAGACGGAATAGAGCCCGGTGGCCAAGGGCCCGAGGGTCGCCCCGATGATCAGCGTCGGCAGTTGCGCGGCAGCGAGTTCGGCAGCGCGCAGGCCCAGCACCTGCGCCCCGAACCCGCCCGCACGCCTCAGATGCGCCCGCGTCGTCACGAGGCCCGGCCGCCATTCCACCGCCGTCCAGGCCATAACCACGTTCGTCGCGATCATGGCGATCCACTGGCCGACGAAGCTCCACACGCCGTAGCCCATGAGCGCCATGCCGATGCCGACCACGCCGCCCGCGACGACGCCCGCGATGGCGCGCAAAGAGAGGACGCGGAAGTTGAACTCGCGGCGCAGGATCGCGACCGGGACCGCGGTGAAGGCGATCAGCAGCACCGTCACCGACAGGCCGCGGATCAGTCCGGCCACCTGCGGCTGGCCGTAGAGGGCGGCGATCGCCCCCGACGCGGCCCAGAGGGCAAGGGCCAGCACGAGGCCCAGCGCCGCCGTCAGCCAGAAGGTCGCATTGTAGTCCTCCGCCCCCGGATCATGCGCGGCGATGAGGTATTCCGAGACGCTTTCCCTCACCAGCGCCTCGGCCAGCACGATGAAGACCGCGGCCATCGAGAGAAGCCCGTAAAGCTCGGGCCCGAGAAGCTTGGCCATCGTCACGAAGACGGCGAAGTTGATCGCCTGTTCGGTCCAGCCGCCGGCGAGCATCCAGGCGACGCCCCGGATGAACCTGTGCCCGACGCTCACGCCCCGCCCCCGCCAGAGGCCAGCCCCTGCCAGGGGTTCGACACCCGCGCCTTGATCGCGCGCAGCCCCTTGCGGAGCGCAAGCCATGCCGCCCCGCGGCCCGCCAGATGCGCACGCCAGCGCGCGGGATCGGTGAAATAGAACATCTCGATCCGCGGCAGGTCGAAGGGATCGGAGGCGGGCGCAGCCTCGTCCAGCCGCGTGCCGACCGACGAGTGATAGCTTTCGGCGATGCGCGCGCGGACCCCGGCGTTGGCCAGGCCGTAGGGCGGCGCGAAATGGCGGCAGGGCTGGCCGATCCGGTTCTCGATCTCGGCGCGCGAACGGACCAGCTCGGCCTCGACCTCGGCGGCGGTCATCGCGGTAAGGTCGGGGTGGTGCACGGTGTGGCTGCCGAAGGCCACGCCCTCCTTCGCCAGCGCCCGGATCGTGCCCCAGCCCATCAGCGCCCGCGGCGGGTCGGCGATGCCCCGCCAGCCCTCGGCGCGCCCGACGAAGGCGGTGGGCAGGTAGACGATCGGGCGGAACCCGTGCTTCGCCATCACCGGCCAGGCGGCATCGGCGAAATCCTGAAACCCGTCGTCGAAGGTGAGGATCACCGACCGCGGCGCGAGATCGTGCCGCCCCTCGCGCGCGGCCAGAAGGTCGTCGAGCGTGATCACCGGCACGCCGGCCTCGGCGATCGCCGCCATCTGAGCGGCAAAGACCGCCGGCGCGATCGCCGTGGCTCCGCCGCGGTTCGAGACCGAGTGATACATCAGGATGTCGACGAGAGGCCCGGGCAAGATCAGTCCTCGACCCGGTGGCTTTCGAACTCGTGGCGGTGTTCGGCCCATTTCGCCCGGTCGATCCCGCCCTCGGGCGTCAGCACGCCCGCCGCCGCGTAGGCCATCGCGAAAGCGTGGTGGGTGTTGTCATGGGCGAAAAGCCCCTGCCGGCCGAAACTCAGGAAGCCCTCGAGCGACGAGAGCCAGTTGTCCACCGTCTCGAAGTGGCGCTGGTAGTCGATGTCGTAGACCGGATAGGCATGGGCGATGCGCCGCGTCTCGGTCCGGATCACCGGCACGGTGACGGGCAGGCCGAGGCCCCCCAGCCAGTCGCAATAGTGCCGCCCAAGCTCGGCGTCCGACATGTCCCACCACCGCTCGCCCGGATCGCACGGAAGCTCGGCGCAGAGGATGGTGCGGTCCCGGGGCCCGGCCGCAGAGCTGTAGTTCTTCGGCTCCGACATCCGGCTGATCGGGATCGAGAGTTCGGGAAAGTAGTGCGCGTCATATTCGGTGAAGCGGTCGGTTCCGAGGATGAGATAGACGAGGATCATTCCGCGGAACCGGATCGCCCTGGCCGCCTCGATCACCTCGGGCGGTGGCGGCGGGTCCATCAGCCGGATGACCGTCGTCAGCGGAATCGTCGAATAGACCTGGTCGGCCTCGTGGCGTGCCTCGGCACCACCTTCCCTGGTCACGACCGCCGTCACCCGGTTGCCCTCGCGCTCGATCCGGACGATGTCGGCGCCGAAGCGGAAGGCCGCGCCCTGCGATTCCGCCGCGGCCATCATCGCCCCGGAAATCTGGCCGAAGCCCTTCTTCGGATAGTAGAACCGCCCCGTCGTCTCGCCTCTGAGGCCCGGCACCATCCGCATCATCTTGGCGAGGATCTTGCCGATCGACGAGCCCGAAACCCGCCGTTCCGCCAGCGTCACGGCAAGCCGGTCGGGATCGAGGCCCCAGAGCTTGCGCACATAGGGGAAGTAGAAATTCCTCGAGATCGTCGGGCCGAGCCCGTCGAGAAGGACCGAGGAGAAGCTCCGCGGCCCTGCTGATTTCCGGCGGAACTTCTTCAGCGCCATGTCGGCGATCAGCGATGCCGCGAAGGCGGGTGGCAGCTTCAGGAGCGCGTCCTGCAATTTCAGCGGAAAGTGGATCCAGCGCCCGCCGAGGCGGATGCGCCCGTGCCGCGGTTGCAGCAGCAGATCGGGCCCGAGCAGCGCCTTCACATCCGCCAGCACCTGCGGATCGGCGACCGGGTGGAAGCGGTGCGAGCCGTAGTCGCACCAGATGCCGTCGATGAGGAAAGAGGTGGAATTGCCGCCCGCCACGGCGGCGCGTTCCAGCACCTCCACCCGCGCCCGCCCTCCCGGCCTGCGGTCCGGTGTGCCTTTCGTCAACGCATAGGCGGCGGCAATCCCCGCCGGGCCCGCCCCCAGAACCGTGACCTTCGGGCTGGCGCCCTTCGCGGCGTCAGCCGTCATTCCGAAACCTCCGTGATGGTCCGTGGCGCGGCGGCGGCACGAAGCCCGCCGCCCGAGGCGATGAGGAGAAGGGCACCGAGCGCGCCCGCGAGGTAGAGGATGCCCTGCCAGGCAAGGCCCGAGGCCACGACCTCCGGCGCGCCGGCGCCGAAGGGAACGAGAAGGGCCGCGAGCGAGCTTTCCCTGACCCCGAGCCCGCCGAGCGAGATCGGCAGGGTGGCAATGATCTTGGCCAGCGGCCAGGCGAAGAACCAGGCGGCGAGCGGCACGTGCACGCCCACCGGCTCTGCCAGCATCACCGACAGCCAGATCAGCACCGACTGGATCGCCGCCGAGAGGACCAGCGTGAACAGGAGCAGGAAGGGCCGGCGGCCGAGCGCCGCAAAGGCATCGGCCACGCGAAGCGCCAGCCCCCTGGCGGGCAGGCCGGGCCATCTGCCCCAGAGGCCGCGCGCGATCGCCGGAAACAGGAAAAGCCCCGCAACGGCAAGCGCGAAGACGATGCCGCTGACCGCGAAGGCGAGCACCCGGTTGGCGCCATGACCGCCCAGCATGACGAGGCCCCAGAGCGTCAGGCAGGCGAGGCCGACAAGGTCGATCATCCGGTCGCCCACCGCGGCGGCCGCGACCTTCGGCCCGTCGCGCAGGCTGGCGTGGGCAAGGCCGGCGCGCACCGCGTCGCCACCGGCCGCGCCGGGCAGGCAGAGATTGGCCGCAAGCCCTGCGAAATGGGCGCGCAGTGCCACAGGCAGCGGGATCGCCCGGTCCATCAGCAGCCACCATTTCGACGCGGTCGCCAGGTGACACAGCAGAAAGGCAACCAGCACCCCGAGGAACAGCGGCCAGCTCAGCCGGGTGAATCCCTCGAGGATCGCCTCTTTTGGCAGGAACCAGAAGATCAGCGCAAGCGCTGCGGCCGACCCGGCCGCGCGGATCGCCCATTTCTTCAAGGCGCGCGCCGGAACCGCCATGTCAGGGCCGCAGATGCAGGCGCGAGATCATGTCGGCGATCAGGCCCAGCGACCAGATGATGAGAGCCGAGAGGAAGGCGAAGATCGTGGTTTCCGACAGGTTGTCCATCCAGATGTCATAGACGAACTTCGCCGCGCCAAGGCCCATCAGCGCCAGTCCCAGCGGGATGAAGACGCGGAGCGGGTTGAAAAGCACCGTCATCCTCAGCACGAGGATGATGAAGTTGAGGAAATCGACGGGGCGGATCTTCGACTTGCCGACGCGGCGCCCGTATTCGATCGGCGTGTAGACCATCCCCTTGCCGTTGCAGGCCATGCAGAGCGTGATCGTCGTGGTGAAGGAGAACTTCTGCGGCAGGAGCGGCACGAAGGGCACAAGCTCCGACTTGCGGAAGACGCGCAGGCCGGAGTTGAGGTCGTTGAGCTTCCGCTCGGCAAGGAAGGACGCGAAGTGGTTCAGGATGAACTTCGCCGGGCGCCGGATCAGCGGAACGTTCTTCATCGCCGCGCCGCGGTCGCCCACCACCATGTCCTGGTTGCGGCACATCGCCAGCATCGGCGGCAGGTAGCGCGCCGGATAGGTCCCGTCGGCATCGAGGATCGCCACGTATTCGTATTGCGCGTGCCGGATCCCGCGTTTCAGCGCCGCGCCATAGCCGGTGTTGACCTGGTTCGAATCCACCACCACGCCGGTCTCGCGGGCGATCTCGAGCGTCCGGTCCTCGGACCCGTCGTCGATGACGATGATCTCGTAGGGAATCCCCAGGGGGTCCATGCTTGCGCGCACGTCCTCGATCGTGTGGCGCACCGCGCCTTCCTCGTTGTAGGCGGGGATCACGACGCTGAGCGACATG
>JAUQYB010000137.1 GCA_030837825.1 Albidovulum sp. | reverse complement strand
GGATCGCGCTGCCGTGCCTGGTAGGATGCCATTCCCTCGTCCCTCAACCGAAAAGGCAGTCGCGGAGCAACTGGAGCCCGCGCCGCATGTCTTCCTTCGGGGCCACCATCGCCACGCGGATGTAGCCCCTGCCCGGATTGTGGCCCGCGACCTCGCGCGCCAGATAGGCGCCGGGGAGCACGCGCACCCCGGTCTCGCGCCAGAGTCTCACCGCCGCCGCCTCGCCGTCGCCGCCCCCGGTGCCGCCCCCGGTGCCGCCCCCGGTGCCGGCCGTGTCGGGGACCGGGAGCCAGAGGAAGAAGCCGCCCTCGGGTCCCTGATAGCCCTGCACGCCGGCAAAGACCCTGTCGGCGATGCGGAATTTTTCCTGATAGAGGGCGCGGTTCGCCGCGACATGCGCCTCGTCCGACCAAGCGCGTTCGGACACATGCTGGACCGGGAGCGGCAGCGGCGCGCCGCCGTAGGCGCGGAGCTGGCGGAAGCGGGCGACCGCCTCGCGCCCGCCGGCGACGAAGCCCGAGCGGAGCCCGGCGAGGTTCGACCGCTTGGAAAGCGAGTTCATCACCACGACGCGCTCGGGGTCGGCGCCGGTCTCGTCGGCGACCTGGAGCGCGCCCACCGGCGGATGGTCGCGCCAGATTTCGGAATAGCATTCATCCGACAGGAGCACGAAGTCGTGCTTCTCGGCGAGCCGGATCAGTTCTGCGAGCCAGTCGCGCGGCGCCACCGCGCCCTGCGGGTTGGCGGGCGAGCAGACATAGGCCACCCCCACCCGGTCGAGGAGCGCCGGCGGCAGCGATGCGTAGTCGGGCAGGAAGCCGGTGGCGGCGGTGGCGGGGACGAACACAGGCTCGGCCCCGACGGCAAGCGCGGCGGCGGCGTAGGGCTGGTAGAACGGGTTCGGCATGAGGACGGCGGGCTGCTGGCCGCGCTTCACCTCGGGGCAGAGCGCGAGGCAGGCGTCGAAGAGCCCCTCGCGGGTGCCGTTGAGCGCCATGATCCGGTCGGGGCCGAGGTCTGCGCCGTGGCGCAGGCGAATCCAGCCGGCGATGGCGGCGAGAAGGCCGGGCGTGCCGTCGTTCGGCGGATAGCGGTTGAATTCGGCCACATGGGCCTGGAGGATCGGGCCGACGAAATCGGGGACCGGATGGCGCGGCTCGCCGATCGTCATGTCGACGGGCTCGCCCCCCGGTCGGTGGGGGTCGAGGAGTTTCCGCAGGCGCGGAAACGCATATTCCGGAAGGTTCGAAAACCGCTCGGGAAACGTCATTGCTGCCTCAATTGCCGGGATCATGCCGCCCCGTTCGGCGCCAATCTAGCGCCGGCGCGCGCGCCGGTCCAGAAAAAGCAATGCTTTCCGGGGGCTGGTGCGGGGGAATTGTGGCTTTTGCGCCCCGGGCAGGCGGGCGGGGCCAGGAAGCGCGGTCGATTCGGGTTGGACGCGGCGGGGGCCACCCTTCCCGTGGCGCAGCCACGGACCGCGCCCGCCCCCGGCGTGCGCGCTCCGTGGGGAACCGGTGGGGGGAGCCGGGCCGGTCCGATGCCGGTCTCAGCCCAGCGCCCGCTCCGCCGCAGCGGCGAGGCGGAGCAGCTTCTCTTCGCCCATCGGGCGGCCGAGAAGGGTGATCCCGGTCATCGGCAGACCGGTGGGCAGCGTCAGCGCCGGCACGCCCATCAGGTTGGCGATACGGGTGTTGCGCAGCGCCAGCAGGTTCTCTGCGGCGAAATAGGCCTCGTCCGACAGGAGCCTCGCCGTCTCGGGCGGCAGGTTCGGCGCGGTCGGCACCAGCACCGCATCAAAGGCGGCGGTGCGGTCGGCCCAGACCGCGCGCAGCGCCCTGAGCCAGCGCCAGGCGGCGACGAAATCGGCGCCCGAATGGGCGGCGCCGGCGCGGAAGCGTTCGAGGATCGGCGGATACATCCGCTGCGGCGCGGCCTCGATCTCGGCCCGCCAGGTGGCATAGGCCTCGGTGGTGAAGAGGACGCCCGAGAGGCCCATCGCCTCGGCGAGTTCCGGCACTGCGCCCCGCACCAGCGTCGCGCCGGCGTCCCTCAGCGCATCGAGCGCGCGGGCGAAGCCCGCGGCGGGTTCGGGGCGGATGCCGTCATGGGCGACGGTTTCGAGGACGAGGAAGCGGGCGCCCCCGAGCGTGGCATGGGTCAGGTCGGCGGGCCGGCCGCCTTCGAGCGCGGCGAGGAGGAGGGCGGCATCCTCGACGCTGCGGCAGAGGGGGCCGACGGTGTCGAAGCTTTCGACGAGCGGCACGACGCCCTTCAGCGGCAGGCGCCCGGCGGTGGTCTTGAGGCCGACGAGGTCGTTCCAGGCGGCGGGAATGCGGACCGAGCCGCCGGTGTCGGAGCCGATCGCGGCGGCGGCGAGGCCGAAGGCCACCGAGGCGGCGGCGCCCGAGGAGGAGCCGCCGGGCGCGCGGGCCGGGTCGTGGACGTTGGGCGGCGTCGCCGTCATCGGGTTGAGCCCGAGGCCGGAGAAGGCAAGCTCGGTCATGTGGGTCTTGCCGAGACAGACGAGGCCCTGGGCGGTGGCGTTGCCGAGCACCTCGGCGTCCGTCGCAGGGACGCGGCCCGCCAGCAGGCGCGAGCCGGCCTCGGTCGCCACGCCGGCGGTGTCGAAGAGGTCCTTCCACGAGACCGGCACGCCGTCGAGGAGGGAGAGCCGGAGCCCCGCCTTCGCCCGCCGCGACGCCGCCGCGGCCTCGGCGAGCGCGCGGCCCTCGGTCGGGCGGGCATAGATGATGTCCTTCGCCGGGTGGGCGCGGATCGCGTCGAGGAAGGCGGCCGCCAGTTCCTCGGGGTCGATCTCGCCCCGCCCGATCGCGCGGCCAAGTTCGCCCACGCTCATCTGCCGCCATTCCGCCATCGCCGCCTCCGTTTCCGCCGCTGCGGACGGTAGCGGCAGCGCGGCGCATGGACAATCCCGCCGGGGCCGCGATACTTGGGGGATGCGTTACGATGCGGCTGTGATCATCACCGGCGGCGGGCTGAACGGCCCGGCGCTGGCGCTGGCGCTGGCGCGGGCGGGGCTGAGGGTGGCGGTGATCGACGCGCAGCCGGCGGCGGCGCGGGCCGAGGCGGACTTCGACGGCCGGGCCTATGCGCTGGCGGTGGCCTCGCAGCGGCTGCTGGCGGCGGTCGGCGTCTGGGAGCGGCTCGCCGGGCAGGCGCAGCCGATCCTGGAGATCAAGACCGGCGATGGCCGGCCGGGCGAAGGGCCGTCGCGGTTCTTCCTGCATTTCGAGGCGGCCGAGATCGAGGAAGGCCCCCTCGGCTACATGGTCGAGGACCGCCACCTCTACGCCGCCTTCCTCGCGGCGATGCGGGCGGAGCCGGGCATCACCCACCTGCCCGCCACGACGGTGACGGCGCAGGAGGCGGGGCCGGCGGGAATCGCGGTGACGCTGTCGGACGGACGGCGGCTGGCGGGCCGGGTGCTGGCGGGCTGCGACGGGCGGCAGTCGGGCACCGCGCAAAGGGCCGGGATCGGGCGGACCGGCTGGGGCTACGGCCAGGCGGCGCTGGTCTGCGCGGTGGCGCACGAGCGGCCGCACGGCGGCATCGCGCACCAGTTCTTCATGTCCTCGGGGCCGCTCGCGATCCTGCCCCTGACCGGCAACCGCTCGTCGATCGTCTGGAGCGAGGCGGAGGCCGAGGCGAAGGCGATCGCGGCGCTGGGGGACGAGGACTTCCTGGCGGTGCTGCGGCCCCGGTTCGGCGATTTCCTCGGGCCGGTCACGCTGGCAGGCAAGCGGTTCAGCTATCCCCTGAACCTGACGCTGGCCAACGCCTATGTCGGCCCCCGGGTGGCGCTGGTCGGCGACGCGGCGCACGGGGTGCACCCGATCGCGGGCCAGGGGCTGAACCTCGGCTTCCGCGACGTGGGCGCGCTGGCCGAGGTGCTGGTGGAGGCACACCGGCGCGGCGAGGACATCGGCGCGGCGGAGGTGCTGGAGCGCTACCAGCGCTGGCGGCGGTTCGATTCCACCCTGCTGGCGCTCGGGATGGATGCGGTCAACCGGCTGTTTTCCAACGACAACCCGATCCTGCGCGCGGCGCGGGATCTCGGCATGGGCGCGGTCGGCACCGTGCCCGGCCTGAGACGCGCCTTCATCCGCCAGGCGGCGGGGCTGGCGGGCACGCCGCCGAAGCTCTTGAGAGGGGTGGGGTTGTAGCGAGGCGGGGATCGCGAGTGGTGAGGGAGTGATGCGTCTGGAAGGACGTCACATCCTTCGCGGGTCAGGCCCGGGTAGACGGGATACTTGGCTCGGGCGCATGACGAAAGTAGCGCCGAGGGCCCCAGTCTTCAACATCAGGGTATCGCCGGGGCCGATCCCGCCCGTCGCTCCGCTCCACAATCGTCCGTTGAAAGGTATTCAAAGGGGTCAGGAGGCCTTGTCGGGCCCGGGCCGCGCCTGCGCGCTCTGAGCGCCCCGCCCGTCGCCCTGCCCTTGCCACGGCGGTTCACGCCACCCGCAACGACAGTCAGCGGCGCGCGCAGGACATGCCCGGAGCGCGCCCCCCCTCACCCCAGCTTCCGCGCCTCGTCGACCAGCATCACCGGAATCCCGCCGCGGATCGGGTAGGCGAGTTTCGCGGGTTTCGACACGAGTTCCTGGCGTTCCGCGTCATAGGTCAGCGGCGCCTGGGTCAGCGGGCAGACCAGCGCCTCGAGCATCCTCCGGTCGGGTCTGATCCCGTCGGTCATTGCACCACCTCCTCGCCGCCCGAGCGCAGGGCGAATTCCATCAGCGTGACCAGCGTCTCGCGCCGGGTTTCGAGCGAGGGCGCCTCGAGAAGCGCCTGCTTGTCCTCGGGTTCGAAGGGGCAGAGCATGGCGAGCGAGTTGACCAGAAGCTCGTCGCCAGCCTCGCGCAGGCTTTCCCAGTCGGTCGAGAGCTGCTGGGAGGCGAAATAGCGGCCGAGGGTGGCGAGAAAGGTTTCGCGGTCGAAGCCGGGGTCCTCCTCAGGGCCGCCGCGGTCGCGCTCGAACCCGTCCCAGCGCGCTTCGGCGGAGAGATAGGGCGCGAAGCCGGAAATCTCGCGCAGCAGGCGGAAGCGCGAGATGCCGGCGAGCGTGATCATGTAGCGGCCGTCGTCGGTTTCGGAAAACGCGGTGACGCGGCCGGCGCAGCCGATGGCGGCAAGGCGCGGCTGGCCATCGGGGCCGGGGCGCGGCTGGATCATGCCGATGAGCCGGTGCGGCGTCTTCAGAACGTCTTCGAGCATCGCCAGATAGCGCGGTTCGAAGAGTTGCAGCGGCAGGCGCGCCCGCGGCAGGAGAAGCGCCCCCGGCAGCGGGAAAAGCGGGATCCGGTCGGGCAGGTCGCCCTTGAGTCGCATGGCCGGCCTCCTTTGCCAGCCCTGCCCCGGCCCCCGGGGCCGGGATCAGGAATACAGGATCGACGAAAGCCTGCGCCGGCCCTTGAGCGCGATCGGGTCGTTGGGCTTCAGCGCGTCGAAGATGGTGAAGAGCTGGGTCTTTGCCGCGCCCCCGTTCCAGTCGCGGTCGCGGCGGAGAAGTTCCAGAAGCTCCTCGACCGCGCCTTCCACCTTGCCGCCGGCGTGCAGCGCCTGGGCGAGATCGAAGCGGGCCTGATGGTCGTCGGGCCGGGCGAGCACGCGGTCGAGAAGCTCGGCCACGGGGCCCGCGTTCGCCGCCTGGCGGGAGAGCGCGAGCTGGGCGCGCGCCGCCTCCACCTCGGCCGCCGTGGCGATGGCGGCGGGGACGGCGGCGAGCAGCCCCTCGGCCTGGTCGGCCTGGCCGAGGGCGAGATGGGCGCGGACGAGCCCGCCGTAGGCGCGGGGGTTCTGCGGTTCCTCGGCGAGGATCGCGGCGAAGGTCTCGGCGGCATCGACGGCGGCGCCTTCGGCGAGCATCTGGTCGGCCGCCTCGAGCGCCTCGGCCAGCCCGCCGTCACCGGCGAGGCCCGCGAGCTTGTCGACGAAAGTCTTGATCTGCGAGGCCGGGACCGCGCCCTGGAAACCATCCACCGGCTTGCCCTGCCAGAAGGCATAGACCGTCGGGATCGACTGGACGCGCAGTTGCGCCGCGATCATCTGGTTTTCGTCGACATTGACCTTGGCCATGCGGACCTTGCCGCGGGCGGCCTGGACGGCGGCTTCGAGCGCCGGGCCGAGGGTCTTGCAGGGGCCGCACCAGGGCGCCCAGAAATCGACGATGACCGGCACCTCGCGGCTGGCCTCGATCACCTCGGTCATGAACTCCGCTTCGGTCACGTCGCGGACGAGGTCGGCGGCGGGCGCGCCGTTCTTCTGGCCGAATTCGAGCATGTCTGCCCCCTTGATCTGCTGTTGCCCCTATATGCGCGCGAAGGCCGCGAAGGCCAAGGGGGGCCGGTGAGGTGCCTGGGGCCGCCGGGCCGGATCAGTCGAAGAACGGCGTCACCTCGGCGACGATGACCGCGTTTTCGGCCAGCGCCCGCGCCATCAGTTCCTGTTCGTCGGGGCCGATCTCGTGGCCCTGTGCCTCGCGTTCGCCGGCGGTGCCGTAGCCGGTCACGTCAAGCGGCGCCATGTCGGCCTGCTTGAGGATCGCGACCGCCTCGCGCACCGCCTCGTCCTCGTCCACGCCCGAGGCATAGACGATGAGCGCGGCACCGGTGGCCTTCGCGGGCAGGCCGTCGCCGGCCTTGCGGCCGACCTCGACGAGAAGGGTGTAGACCTGCTGGGGTCGTCGTGCCTTGTCCATCGGCATGTCCTGCGGGTGCTGTCGCGCCCGGTCATGCACCCGGACGGGCGCGGGCGCAAGTCTCGGCCGCCGGTTCCGGGCCGCCAGCGGTCAGCCCGGGGTGCCGCCCCGATCGCCGCGCGCGCCCTCGTTGAGGGCGATGTGCATCTCGTCGAGGCGGCGCGCGAAGGCGCTGTCCTCCTTGCCGTTGGCGGCCTCGCGGCCGATTCGCTCGATGATCTCGGTCAGTTCGGAATCGGTCAGGCCCTCGATCCCGACGAAGGCGTTGCGGGCGCCTTCGAGGCTGCGCAGAAGCTCGTCGAGCTTGGCCTGCACCGCCGCCCCGTCGCGGTTCTGGGTGTTCTGGATCAGGAACACCATGAGGAAGGTGACGATGGTCGTTCCGGTGTTGATGACGAGCTGCCAGGTGTCGGAATAGCCGAAGACCGGGCCGGAGACCGCCCAGACCACGATCACCGCGACGGCGAGGATGAAGGTGACGGGCCGGCCGACGAAGGTGGAGGTGGCCTTGGCGAAGCCGGTGAACAGGTGGTCCAGGGTCATGGCTGCGGCTCCCGATCCGCTGCAGCCAGAACGCCGGGGCGGGCGTCCGGTTCCCGGCCGCAGCCGGGCCCGCGGTCAGCCGCCGTCGGCGAGAAGACCGGCGGCGGCGATGCCGGCCGAGGCGGCGGCCTCGTCGTTGTCGGAAGTGTCGCCCGAGACGCCCGCCGCGCCGAGGAGCATGCCGCCCGTGGCGCGGATCAGCACGCCGCCCGCGACGGGCACCATCTCTCCGCCGACGGCATGGACGGCGCCGGCAAAGAAATGCGGCCGGTCGATGGCCATCGCGCCGATGGCGCGCGAGCCGAGACCGAGGGCGACGGCGCCCCGCGCCTTGCCAAGGGCGATCTCGAACCGGCGGAGGCTGGTGCCGTCCTCGCTCGCCGCCGCGACGACGGCGCCGCGGGCGTCGAGCACGACGATGCTGAGGGGCTTCATGCCGCGGGCCCGGGCGTGGGCGAGCGCCCCGGTGACGATGGCCTGCGCGGTGGCGAGGGTGAGTGCGGTCATGGCGGGGCCCTCAGTCGCGCAGAAGCTCGTTGATCGAGGTCTTGGAGCGGGTCTGCGCATCCACCCGCTTGACGATCACGGCGCAGTAGAGGTTGACGCCGCCCTTCGAGGGCATCGAGCCGGCGACGACGACGGAGCCGCTCGGCACCTCGCCATACATGACCTCGCCGGTCTCGCGGTCGACGATCTTCGTCGACTTGCCGATGAAGACCCCCATGCCGAGGACCGAGCCCTCGCGGACGATGCAGCCTTCCACTACCTCGGACCGGGCGCCGATGAAGCAGTTGTCCTCGATGATCGTCGGGCCGGCCTGCATCGGTTCCAGAACGCCGCCGATGCCGACGCCGCCGGAGAGGTGGACGTTGCGGCCGATCTGGGCGCAGGAGCCGACCGTGGCCCAGGTGTCGACCATCGTGCCTTCGGCCACATGGGCGCCGAGGTTGACGAAGGAGGGCATCAGCACCACGCCCGGGGCGATGTAGGCGGACTTGCGGACGATGCAGTTCGGCACGGCGCGGAAGCCCGCGGCCTTCCATTCGGCGTCGCCCCAGCCGGCAAACTTGCTGTCGACCTTGTCCCACCAGGAGCCGCCCTGAGGCCCGCCGGACTGCTGCGCCATGTCCTTGAGGCGGAAGCCGAGGAGCACCGCCTTCTTCGCCCACTGGTTGACGCGCCACTGCCCGTCGGGCCGGGGTTCGGCCACCCGCAGGCGGCCGGTGTCGAGCGCGGCAAGGGTGGCGCCGATCGCCTCGCGGGCCTCGCCCTTCGTCGCGGGAGTGATGGTGTCGCGCGCCTCCCAGGCGGTTTCGATGGCGGCTTCGAGTGCGGCGTGCTGCATCGGATTCCCCTCTGGCTGGCGGCGATCCCTGCCCTATAGGGCCGGGGCGCGGGCGAGGCAATCGCGAAGGCCCCCGCACCGCCGCTGCGCCGCGCCGGCGGCAGGCGGCGGTCAAAGTTTCGCCATCCGCGGCTGCGATGCTGGCCGAAACGCCGCGGGCAGGGTAAGCCTGAGGCATGGACAGAGCAGGACGACACATGAAGGACGACAGCCGGCGGCATCCGTTCCGCGACAGCCACGACGATGTGGAAACCTTTGCCCGTGTTCCGAACACGCCGCAGACCCGCGCACCGGCCTACCGGCTGGCCTTCACCGACCACGACTTCATGTGCCGGGAGGAGCTGCGCCCGGTGCGGCTGCAACTGGAACTGCTGAAGCCGCAGATGATCATGGACGAGCGCGGCATCCAGTCGACCATCGTGCTGATGGGCAGCGCGCGCATCCCCGATCCGACCGGCACCGCGACGCAGGCCGAGGCGCCGGTGATCGAGACCGGGGCGGGCGGAAAGACGGAGGCCGCGACCGGGGCGGCGGGGCTAGCGCAGTGGTACGAGGAGGCGCGCAAGCTGGCCCGGATCATGACTGAGCGGAGCCTGGAGAGCTACGGGCGCGAGAACGTGATCATGACCGGCGGCGGCCCGGGGATCATGGAGGCGGGGAACCGCGGCGCGGCGGATGCCGGCGGCCATTCGATCGGGCTCAACATCGTTCTGCCGCACGAGCAGGCGCCGAACGCCTATGTGACGCCGGACCTGTGCTTCAATTTCCACTATTTCGCCATCCGCAAGATGCATTTCCTGATGCGGGCGCGGGCGATCTGCGTCTTTCCCGGCGGCTTCGGCACGCTCGACGAGATGTTCGAGAGCCTGACGCTGGTCCAGACCGGGCGGATGAAGCGGGTGCCGTTCCTGCTGTTCGGCCGCGACTTCTGGGAGCGGGTGATCAACTGGCAGGCGCTGGCCGAGGCGGGCACGATCTCGGCCGAGGACCTGACGCTGTTCCGCTATGTCGAGACCGCCGAGGAGGCGGCGGCGATCATCGACGCCTACGAGCCGGGCTGCTGAGGCAGGTCAGGCGCGCGCCCTGGCCTTCGGGGGTGCCGCATGGGCGACGATCCGGTCGGCGGCGGCGCGGAAGCGGGCATCGTCGACGGTGAGCGCGACGCGGACCCAGCCGGCGAGACTGTCGCCGAAGGAGGTGCCGGGCATGACCGCGACGCCCGTCGCCTCGAGCAGGTCCATCGCATAGGCGCTGTCGTCCATGCCGGTGGCGGAGACGTCGACGAGCGCGAACATCCCCGCCTCGGGCCGGTGGACCCGGAGCGCGGTTTCCTGCGCCAGCCGGTCGGCGAGGTAGCGGGCACGGCCGGCGAAGCGGGACCGCATGCCCTCGGCGACGGCGGAGGGCGCGGCAACCGCCTCGGCGGTCATGTCGGCGATGAAGGGCTGGTTACCGAAGAGCATGGTTTCGGAGAGCGGCAGCAGCCGGTCGGCGCAGTCGGCCGACGAGACCGCCCAGCCGGAGCGGAAGCCCGGCGCGGCGTGGGACTTGGAGATCGAGGAGACCGCGACGGTGCGGTCCGCCAGCTCCGCCCGGTCGAAGGGCGAGGCGAAGGGCGTGCCGTCGAACACCAGTTCCTCGTAGACCTCGTCGGAGACGATCCAGAGATCGTGGGCGCGGGCCACCTCGCCGATGGCGGCGAGGTCGGCCGCGGCCAGCACCGCGCCGGTCGGGTTGTGCGGCGTGTTGAGCAGGATGACGCGGCTTCGCGGCGTGACGCGGGCGGCGAGGTCCCCGGCCGAGAGCCGGAAGCCGAGGTCGGGGCGGAGCGGCACCGGCACCGGGACGGCGCCGCCGGCGCGGATCACCGCCTCGTAGGTCGCATACATCGGGTCGCCCACCAGAACCTCGCTGCCGGGCTCTGCCAGCCCCATCAGCACGGCATAGAGTGCGGTCTGGGTGCCGGGGAAGCAGAGAACCTGGTCGGGCGTCACCTCGCGCCCGGCACGGGCGGCGTAGCGCGCAGCAAGCGCCGCGCGCAGATGTGCCTCGCCGCGGCCGGTGGAATACTGGGTGCGGCCGGCGCGCATCGCCGCGGCGGCGCCCTCCACCAGCGCTTCGGGCGCAGGCACGTCGGGGTTGCCGATGGTCAGGTCGATCACGTCGCGGCCGGCGGCGGCGAGGCGGCCGGCGGCATAGTGCACCTCCCACTTGGCGGAGCCGAGGGTGGCGAGGCGGTCGAGGATGGGGGCATATCTCACGGGGTGTCCTCCAGAAGATCGAGACCGAGCAGGCCGCCGACCGAGGCGAGGCCGATGGACTCGATCTCTCCGGCGACGAAAGCTTCGGGCAGCACTCCGCCTTCGAGCCAGAGCCCGTCGATGACGGCATTGCAGGCGATGGCGAGGCGGCGAAGCTCCGCCTCCGCAGCGGCGCACCCGGCCTCGGCGAGGGCGGCGGCCACCAGCGCCTGGAGCCGGTCGCGGTAGGCGAGATAGGTTTCCTCGTGCGTGGCCCGCATCGCCGGGTCGCGCCGGACCATGTGCAGGAACGCGGCCCAGAGCGAGACCGCACGCGGATCGACCACGGGGGGCGTGAGCGAGGCCGAGACGAAGCGGCGGAGGCGGCCGCGGGCGGAGCCCGGCCCGAGCCCGCGTTCGGCGCCTTCGGTCTGGCGTGCCATATGCGCCCGGTAGGCGGCATCGAGCAGGTCTTCCTTCGAGGTGAAATGGTGCCGGATCATGCCCGGCGACAGTCCCGCCGCCTCGGCGATGGCGCGCACGGTGGTCACGGTCGGCCCGGCCTCGGCCAGAAGGTCGAGCGCCGCGGCGATCAGGCCGGCCCGGCGGGTCTCGGGCTCCTCTCGGGTGAACTTGCGGCGGGCGGGGGTCATCCCTGGCGGACTCCGAAGAATTATACGCGTGTATTATTGTTGCGGGAGCCGCTCGCGCAAGCGAAATCGGCTCTGGTCCCGGCGGCATCGGCGGGGCAGTGTGGCGGCGCGCGATGGGAGGGAGCGATGCAGAACACCGACCGTATCTGGGAGATGGCGGAGCGCCACCGCACGGCCTTCGTCCGCCTTGCCGACCGGGTCTTCGACACGCCCGAGATCGCCTACACCGAGCACGAGAGCGCAGCCGCCCATGTCGAGGCGCTGGAGGCGGCGGGGGCCCGGATCAGCCGCGACCTCGCCGGGATACCGACGGCGGTCATGGGCGAATGGGGGACGGGCGGGCCGGTGATCGCGATCCTCGGCGAATACGACGCGCTTCCGGAACTCGGGCAGGAGCCGGGCGTCGCCGAAGAGCGCCCGGTCGGGCGCGCGGGCCACGGCTGCGGCCACAACCTGCTCGGTTCGGCCGCGATGATGGCGGCGGTCGCGCTGAGCGACTGGCTGGCCGGGACCGGCACGCCGGGGCGGGTGCGCTACTACGGCTGCCCGGCCGAGGAGGGCGGCGCGGCCAAGACCTTCATGGTGCGGGCGGGGCTGTTCGGCGACGTCGACGCGGCGATAAGCTGGCATCCGGCGGACTATACCGGCGTCTTCCACGCCAATTCGCTTGCCAACACGCGGATCGACTTCACCTTCCTCGGCCGCGCCGCCCATGCCGCGGGGGCGCCGGAGCTTGGCCGCTCGGCGCTCGATGCGGTGGAGCTGATGAATGTCGGCGTGAACTACCTGCGCGAGCACATGCCGCCGGGGGCGCGGGTGCACTATGCCTATCTCGACGCGGGCGGCACGGCGCCGAACGTGGTGCCGGCGAAGGCCACGGTGCGCCAGTTGATCCGCACCCGGCGGCTCGGCGACCTGAACGCGCTGGTCGAGCGGGTCAGAAAGATCGCCGAGGGCGCGGCGCTGATGACCGGAACGCGGGTCGAAGCGCGCGTCGTCTCGGCGGTGTCGGACCTTCTGGGCAACCGGGTGCTGGAGGAGGCGATGCAGGCCAGCATGGACCGGCTCGGCCCGGTGGATTTCGACGCCGCCGACCTGCCCTTCGCGGAAGCGATCCGCGCGACGCTGACCGAGGAGCACATCGCCGACACGTTCCGCCAGCTCGGCCGGCCGGTGGAGCGCGACCTGGCGCTGTGCGATTTCGTCGTGCCGCTGGATGCGGGGGGCGAGGTGTCGATGGGGTCGACCGACGTGGGCGACGTGAGCTGGGCGGTGCCGACGGTGCAGGCCTGGGTCGCCACCTGCGCCATCGGCACGCCGTTCCATTCCTGGCAACTGACGGCGCAGGGCAAGATGCCGGCTGCGCACAAGGGCATGGTCCATGCCGCCAAGATCATGGCGGCGACGGGACGCGACCTCTTCGCCCGGCCGGAGCTTCTGGCGGCGGCGAAGGCGGAACACGCGGGCCATCTGGCGCGCGAGCCCTACCGCTGCCCGATGCCGGCCGAAATCATGCCGCCGATCCCGGCGCGACCCTAGGTTGCGGGGGCGAGAAGCGCCCTGAGCCGGTCATGCGGCAGCGCGGGGACGAAGTTGCCGTCGCGCCCCTCCATGCCCTCGTTGGCGGTCATGCTGTTCAGGATCGCCTCTTCCACGCATTGCGCGGCGGCGTCGAAGAACGGGTCGATGTCTTCGTCCGGCACCCAGGCGGCGTCGAGCAGCGCCCCGGCCGGTCCGCCCATGATCGCGCGGTTTGCGGTGGAGAAGGCGAGGAAGATGTCGCCCGAACCATGCCGGCCGATGCCGCCCATGCGGGCCACGCCGACGGTCGCGCGCTGCGCGAGACGGCGGAGCTGGTGCGGCAGGAAGGGCGCGTCGGTGGCGAGGACCGCGATGATCGAGGAGGCGCCGCGTTCGGACGCGCCGCGGCGCATCGGCAGATCGTCGAAGGCGCCGCCGATCCGGTGGCCGAGCACGGTCAGGTCGCCCCGCGCGCCGAAGTTCGCCTGCACGAAGGCGCCCACGGTCCAGTCCTGCCCGGCGTAGCCCAGGCGGCGCGAGGCGGTGCCCGATCCGGCCTTGAAGCCGAAGCATTTCATGCCGGTGCCGCCGCCGACGCTGCCTTCCTCGACCGGGCCGGCCGCCGCGCTGTCGATGGCGGCGAAGACGTGATCCTGGGTGACGTGGAAGCCGTTGATGTCGCTCAGGAACCCGTCATAGGTCTCGGCCGCGACGGGAAGCGCGAAATCCTCGTCGAAACGCCCGGCGAAGCGGCGGACGGCCCAGCGGATGGTGGCGTCACGGGCGAGGCCGCAGGAATGGGTGTTGGTGATCGTGACCGGCAGGGCGAACTTGCCCGCCTCGGCGATATAGTGGGTGCCGGTCATCTCGCCGTTGCCGTTGAAGCTGTGGAAGCCGGCGAAGACGGGGGCCTGCACCTCCTCCGCCGGGCGGGGCAGGATCGCGGTGACACCGGTGCGCACCGGCCCCCGGCCGGGGGCGAGCGGGCCCTGCCCCTCGATCAGCGTGGCATAGCCGACGCCGACGCCGGGCACGTCGGTGATCGCGTTCCAGGGGCCGGGCCGGCCTTCGACGACAAGCCCAAGGCCGCGGGCGCGGAGTTTGCCCGAAGGGGTGGTGTGGTGCGCGTTCATCCTCCGGCCTTTCCGAAGCCATCCATCAACATGATGTTTTAAATCTATTTTCCATATCTTCAGAAAAACTGGAAATCATACCAGAACATCGATCCGTTTCTGCTCTCCAACGCCGAAGACCCGCTTGTAGCGGGCGATTTCGTCGGCCGGGCCGGTGGCCTTGTTGGGGTTGTCCGACAGCTTGACCGTGGGCCGCCCGTTGGCGCTGACCGCCTTGCAGACGAGGCTGAAGGGGGCGAGCCCGTCGCGCGCCGCAAGTCCGCGGAAGTCGTTCGTGAGCAGCGTGCCCCAGCCGAACGACGCTTTCACCCGCCCGCGGAAGCGGGCGTGAAGTTCCTCGATGAGGGCCACGTCAAGCCCGTCGGAGAAGATCACGAGCTTGTCGCGCGGATCCTCGCCGCGCTCCTTCCACCAGCGGATCGCGGTCTCGGCGCCCTCGAAGGGATCGCCGGAATCGATGCGCACGCCGGTCCAGCCCGCCAGCCAGTCGGGGGCGTGTTTCAGGAAGCCCTCGGTGCCGTAGGTATCCGGCAGGATGATGCGGAGGTTGCCGGAATGCTCTTCGTGCCAGTCGGCGAGAACCCGGTAGGGCGCCTCGCGCAGTTCCTCGTCGCTGTCGGCGAGCGCGGCATAGACCATCGGCAGCTCGTGGGCATTGGTGCCGATCGCCTCGATGTCGCGGCGCATGGCGATGCGGCAGTTCGAGGTGCCGATGAAGGCATCGCCCAGCCCCTCGATCATCGCCTGAACGCACCAGTCCTGCCAGAGGAAGGAATGCCGCCGCCGCGTGCCGAAATCGGCGATCTTCAGCCCGTCGAGCTTGCGCAGCCGTTCGACCTTCTCCCACAGGCAGGTCATGGCGCGGGCATAGAGCACCTCGAGCTCGAACTTGCCCATCGTCGCGAGCACGGCGCGCGAGCGCAGCTCCATCAGCACGGTGAGCGCGGGAATTTCCCACAGCATCACCTCGGGCCACTTGCCCTCGAATGCCAGTTCGTACTGATCGCCGCGGCGTTCGAGGTGGTAGGGCGGCAGGCGCAGCTTCTCGAACCACTCCATGAAGTCGGAGGAGAACATCTGCCGCCTGCCGTAGAAGGTGTTGCCGCGCATCCAGGTCGATTCGCCGCGGCTGAGCGAGAGCGAGCGGACGTGGTCGAGCTGTTCCCTGAGCTCGCCCTCGTCGATGAGCCGGGCGAGCGGGATCGACTTCGAGCGGTTGATCAGGCTGAAGGTGACGGTGGTGTCCGGCCGGTTCCTGAGAATCGACTGGCACATCAGCAGCTTGTAGAAGTCGGTGTCGATCAGCGACCGGACGATCGGGTCGATCTTCCAGTTGTGGTTGTAGACGCGGGTGGCGATGTCGACCATTCACGCCTCCAGCCGCACGCCGGCGGCGCGCATGTCGTCTCTCGCGCGCGCCAGCGAGCCGTCGAGGTCGATGGCGCGGCAGGCGCCTTCGAGAACGGTGACGGAAAAGCCGAGCCGCGCCGCGTCGATCGCCGAATAGGCGACGCAGAAATCGGTGGCGAGGCCGGCGAGGGTGAGATGGGTGGCGCCGCGCGAGCGCAGGTAGCCGTCGAGCCCGGTGGGCGTGGCGTGGTCGTTCTCGAAGAAGGCGGAGTAGCTGTCGATCGCGGCGCGGAAGCCCTTGCGGATCACCAGATCGGCCGGGTCGGTGGCGAGGCGGGGGTGGAACGCGGCCCCTGCCGTGCCCTGGACGCAGTGGACGGGCCAGAGCACCTGCGGGCCATAGGGCATCTCGGTCAGCGAGAAGGGCGCGGCGCCCGCGTGGTTCGCGGCGAAGGAGGCATGGTCGGCGGGGTGCCAGTCCTGGGTCAGCACCCGGATCTGGAAATCGGCCAGAAGCGCGTTGATGCGGGGGATGATCTCGTCCCCGCCGGCGACGGCAAGGGCGCCGCCGGGGCAGAAGTCGTTCTGCACGTCGATGACGATGAGGGCATGGGTCGCGTCGCGCATCTTTACACCTCCGCCAAGGGTTTACCGTTGCTAGGATGGGCCCGGCCCGAGGTCAATGGCGGGCTGCCGCGGTGCCGGACATGCCGGAGGGCGGGCCGGTCAGCGCGCGAGGAAGGAAAAGAGCCTGTCGAACCGTTCGGGGCCCACCCGCGACCAGTCGTAGCCAAGCGAGGCCGCGCGCGCCAGGGTGCCGCGGGCGCGGCGGAGATCCTCGTCTGCGGCGTAGCTCATGAGCCGGTCGCGGAACGCAACCACATCCTGGGGGTCGATGATGTCGATCACGCCCGTCTCGGCGCCGATCCGGCCCGCGCCGGCGGCTGAGGCGATCACCGGCAGGGCGTGCGAGGCGGCTTCGTAGGTGGCGATCGGGTCGCCTTCCTCGAGCGAAGGCAGGACGGCGACATCGGCGCGAAGAAGTTCGCCCGCGACGTCGCGGCTGAAGCCCACGGCCGAGACCGTGCCGGAGTCGAGCACGTCGGCGAAGCGGGCGCGGATCGCAGGCTCGATCTCGCCCACCAGCCTGAGGTGCGCGCCCGGCGGCGGGCGGCGCCAGGCCTCGAGCAGGAGATGCGCGCCCTTGCGGACGCAGACCGAGCCCACGAAGACGAAGGTGACGGGGTGGCCGGGCGCGCGGACGGGCCGCTCGGGCAGCAGCTTCGGCACCCAGGTGCCATAGCTTGTCGGAATCAGCCGGTCGGCGACCGGGGTGCCGAGAAAGGCGTGCTCGGTGGCCGGGCTTGGGGTGAAGATCGCGGTGCAGAGCACCTGGCGCAGGTTCTGGATGGCGATCCTGAATTCGGTGATGCCGTGCGCCGGCGGCAGGCCGAGCGCATCGTAGGCCGCATCGAGCATGGGCTTGGCCGCCGCCATGCGGGTGTTCACGGATGCGGTGACGATGGTCACGCCGCGCCGGGCAAGCCGTTCGTAGACCGAGACCGGCACCGAGGGCCAGAGATAGGCGATGTCTCCCTCGTCGAGCGCGTCGAGATAGCGCCGGTGCAGCGCCTCGTCGGTGAGGCGGCGCCCGAAGGGCAGATAGCGCACGAGGCTCGGCACGCCGGCGCGCACGGGAAGCCCGGCAGGCGCCTCGCCGTCGAACCGGGCGGTGACGAGATCGGCGCGATAACCCGCGGCGACCGAGGCGGCAAGGATCGACCGGCAGGTCCGCCCGACGCCCACCGTCTCGCACGGATTCGTCATCAGCGCGCGAATCGGCCGGCCGGGATGGACGCGGGCCGAGGCGGGCACGGGCGGCCGTTCCGGCAGCACGAAATGGCGCGGCATGGTAATGGACACGGACAAAGCCTTCAACGACACCACCTCAGCCTTACCCGCGGCCGCGGCGATTTGAAAGCCTGACGGCCGGGCGCGCCCGCGGCTGGTTCCGGGCGCTCTCCGATGCGGCACGTCGCGCCACATTGTTGCCGCAACGCCAACACGATCGTCGGATTGCCTGCGGCAGCCTGCGGCGGCCTGCGGCGGCGGGGTGGCTTGCCCCGGGCAGGATCGGCCAGGCGCCGCCGCCCCTTCTGGTTCGGGGGAGGACTGTGTATGCTGGCGCCGCGGACCCTTCCGCCGGCGAACGCGGGTCCCCGGGACCCGGAGCGGCAGCGGCGAGGAACGGCGGAAGGAAGGGACGAATGACCGACACCACGACCGGACAACCGATGAAGAAGGCGAGGCGGCGGGGGCTGAACAGGCTTTCGGGCCTGCGCAACCTGATCGTCGACGCCCGGCGGTTCTGGTACCGGCGGGTCTGGGGGATGGACATCCATCCGACCGCGCAGTTCTCGCTGTCGGCGACGTTCGACCGCACCTTCCCGATCGGCATCCACATCGGACCGATGAGCTATGTGGCCTTCGACACCCGCGTCCTGACCCATGACCGCACGCGCGGGCTTTACCTCCATACGCGGATCGGCGCGAACTGCTTCATCGGCGGGCGCAGCCTGATCCTTCCCGGGGTGGAGATCGGCGACAACTGCGTGGTGGGTGCGGGTTCGGTGGTGACGAAATCGGTCCCGCCCCGGTCGATCGTCGCCGGCAACCCGGCGAAGGTGATCCGCTCGGGCATCGAGGTCGGCCCCTACGGGCGATTCCTGACGGCGGATGCGACCGAAAGCGCGCTGGCCGAGCAGGGGCTGACCTGAGCCGATGGGCCGCTGGCCGGTCGCCGTCCTCCTTCTGGGGAGTGCCGTCGCCGCCGTCCTGGTCTTCCGCCAGGCGCCGCCCCCCGAGCGGCCGCGCGACCGCGTGGTGGCGGCGGCGATCCCCGATGCAGAGCGGCTTTCCATCGTGGCGTTCGGGACGAGCCTGACGCAGCGTGCGCTTTGGCCCGAAAGGCTCGGCACCGCCCTTCGGGACTGCGGCTTCCGGGAGGCGGCGGTCACGGTGCGTGCGCGGCCCGGCGCGGGGTCTGCCGAGGGCCTCGCCCTGATCGGGAGCGACGCTGCGCGGCCCCGTCACCTCGCGCTGATCGAGTTCGCCATCAACGACGCCGACCTTGTCGATGGCGTGTCGCGGGGGACGAGCCTGGCCAACCACCGCGCGATGATCGCAGCGCTCAGGGCGCGCCATCCCGGGATCGCCGTTCTTCTTGTGACCACCAATCCGGTTGCGGGCCTTCAGCGGCTGAAGCGACCGAAGCTGATGGCCTATGACGACCTTTACCCGCGCCTGGCCGGGGAGATGGGCGCGAGTCTTTTCGACGGGGCCGCGCGCTGGGTCGCGACGCCGGGCTGGCAGGACGCGCTGCCCGACGGGCTGCACCCCGAGCCCGAGGTGGAAGCGGCGCTCTATACCCGTCCGCTGGCCGGCATGGTCGCGCGGATCTTCGGCCGGACCTGCCCCGGCTGACCGGGCTTAATGCCGCCCTGCCCCGCCGCACGACCTGATGGCCGAGACGGCAACGGCTTGCCCGACAATGCTATTCCCCGAATGCAACCTGCCGCCACGGGCATGGACGGGGCATCCGCCGCTCGGGCGGGGGGGGGCGCCGGTCCCCGTGGCGGCGCATGACGACACCGGACGAGTGCGGCCCGGACCGGCGCCGACCCGGCGCCGGGGCAGTGCCGTCCCGCAAGACGGGAACAACGCCATGATCACGCTTTCCGCCCTGACGCTCGACCAAAGGCCCGCGGGCAGCTCCTCGCCGGGGCCGGCCCCGGGCACCATCTCGATTTCCGGCTTCAGCCGGGACCGGACGATCTTCGACAGCGGTGCGGGCTTCGGGCGGGCGCTGGCTGACATTCCGCTGCATGGCGGCGGCACGGCCGGCGAGATCGTGGAGGCGCGGGCGGTGTCTCTCGACGACGGCGGCGCGACCACGACGGCCTGGGCCGATGTGGCCACGGCCGATGCGGGCGGGCTGTGGTCGGGCACGATCACCGTGCCGAGGAGCACCTCGTGGTTCCGCCCCGAGGTGCGGCTGAAGGCGCATCCGGGCGTCGCCGCGCAGGGCGCGGACCGCTTCGGCGTGGGTCATGTCATCGCGATCTGGGGCCAGTCGGAGCCGGACCGCATCATCTCGACCTTCCACAACGCAACGACACCGCCGGCCGTGGCCGACCCCGAGGCGGTGCAGATTTTTCACGGCGCCGCGGCCACGCCCGCGCGCCATCCCGTCACCAACGCGGCGCCGCTGACCGCGGGCGCGGCGGCGCTGGCCGCGACGCTGATCTCCGCGCGGCCGGGCGAGAAGTTCGCGGTGATCTTCCAGACCGTTCCCGGCACCGATCCGCGGGAGCTGGTGAACGACGCCAATCCGGGCCGGTCCTGGGCCGCCGACAAGGCGCTGCACGACTTCGCCACCGCCGATGGCCAGCACGTGGGCCTTGCTGCGATGTCGTGGTTCGCCGCGCCCGGAAACCTCGGCGCGGCCTATGGCGAGGCGATGTTCCCGCTGTTCGCGGGCAAGACGATTGCCGGCGCCCCGGTCAGCTTTCCGGCCACCATCACCTATGGCGCGGGCCTGAGCTACCACGCGGACCACTGGTTCGGAGAGCTCTACGATTACACCAGGACCCGCTGGGTGCCCTACGGGCCGCACCGGTTCGACATCGACGCGGACATGCAGGACGCCACGCATCTCGTCGGCGGCGCGGTGCAGACCAACCTCGCCAACAAGCAGGCCGTGCGGCAGAGCTGGCGGGCGATGCTGGCGCAGCCCCATGCGACGATGTTCCTGCCCGCGGCGGTGGAACCCGTCACCTACGTGAACGGCACCGACGATGGCGCGGGTGGCTGGACCGACTTCGCCCACCCGGCCGGCAATACTGCCGACGGCATCCAGGCCTGGGCGCGGCTCACGGCGCATGCGATCCTGCGCTCGGCGGGGCTGTCCACCTGGACGGTGCCGGTCTTCGACCATTCGCTGTGGGAGGGAACGGGCGCCTGGGTGGAGGTCTGGTCCTCGGCGGGTGCGGTCACGACGACGCGCCTGGCGAGGGGCGAGGCGGCGCTGGGCGCCGGCCAGGCGCACTGGACCGAGGTGATGGGCTTCCAGATCAACGGGGCGCCGGCGCGCAACACCCAGGTTGTTGCCGGCCGTGTACGCATCTTCCCCAACAGCGGCAGCTTCACCTATGCCGACGCCATCCAGTACGGCGAAGGCGGGGCCACCGGGATGGTCGCCTTCCCCGAGGATGCGATCGCCCGGACCTGGAAGAACCTGCCCATCGTCAATGTCGGCGCCGCGGGTCTCGAAGGCATTCCGGTCGCGCCTCTGCCTGCCGCCGCCGCGCTGGTGAACACGCTCCCCGCCGCCGCGCAGCCCTTCACCACCTCGGCCACGGGCCCCTACTTCCTCGACTCCGCCAACGTTCCGGCGGCCACGACGGCAATGACCTTCGCGGCGCGGTTCCGCCTGTCGGCGCTGCCGCCCTCGGGCAGCTACATCCTCTTTGCGCAGGCCGGTGCCAGCTTCGACGTCGAGATCGTGAACAACGGCAGCGTCCGTGTGAACATCCGTGACGGCGCCGCCGTGAAGGTCCTTTCGAACGCCCTCGTCTCCACCGGTCTGGCCGGAGGGGTCTGGTATGACGTCGTCTGTTCCGCCGATCAGGCCGCGCAGGTGTTGCGGCTGCGCGTGAACGGGACGCTGGTCGCGACGCTGCCGTTCACCACGGCGGGCAACGGGGTTTTCGCCAGCAACCGCGCCGTCAGTTTCCTGGGGCGCAACAACGGATCCCTGCAGTATGTCGGCCAGGTGGAAACACTGCGCGTCTGGTTCAGTGCGACGCCGACCGGGGTCGAACCGGTGGCGGCGCCCCACAAGAGCCTCATGGGGCCAGCCGCACTGGTCAACGCCGATCCGTGGAAGCTCGGGGCCAGCGCGACGTGACGCGGCGAGGGCGAGAAATGCGACAGGGGCCCGGCGGGCCCCTGTTTCGTCTTGTCGGAGGCCGAGCCTTTCCGGCAGCGGACCCTTACCAGAGGGCGAGGATGTCGGCCGCGGTGGTGCCGGTCGCATTGACCCGCGCGGCCCGGACCGGAAGGACGCTGCCGGCCTGAACGTTGCGGAAAACCACGGTCTGCCCGCCGGCGAGGCGGGCCGAGACATCGCCGGTCTGGCCGATGAACAGCGCCCGCGGCAGCACCGCCAGATCGGCCGCGTCGTTCGGCACGATCGCGGCGGCGTCGCGTGCGGGAGCCGTGAGGCTGGTCGGGTAGTCAGAAAACTTGTCCATCTTTCTCTCCTGTGCGGCCGGTCCCCTCCGCAAACGCGGCCGGCCAGGGACGGCCCGCCAGCGGTTGCGGGAGACCGGAGGCCCCGGGGGACCCCGGGGATCCAAACGGCGGACGGGCGGCCCTTGGCCGCCCTCCGACTCGGCAACAATGGGTCGAGGCAGGTTAAAATCCGGCGACTCAACCGCACGGCGATCGTTGTTCCGCGGCAATCGGCAATGAAGCGCCGCTTCGGCGGATTCGCGCTGTTTTGGTCAAGGCTTACCTAACGAAAAGCCGCCAATTCGGCCTCTGTGACACAGCAGGACTGCATTTGCGCCGCATCTTCGCCACGTTGTCCCGCATTGTTGATCGGGTCGATACACTCTCGATCAAAGGAACCGGCTCATGAAACTTGTGCGCTCTCTCGCACTCCTGGGGCTGAGTACTGCGCTGGCGGGATCGCAGGCCTTCGCAGCCGATTATTTTGTCAAGGCGATCACTCCCGGCGCGGTCTCGGGCACTGCGCTTGCTGTCATAACGCTCCAGGCCGCAGGCGATTCCGCCGCGATTCCTGCGTGGAAACTGAAGGCCAAGACCTCCGAGCAGGTCAAGACTGAGACCGGCCCGGTCGAAGCGCGCGCCGGAAAGTGGGTTTCGGTCCGCAAGGGCACGTCTTCCGAAGCCACGCAAGGGGGGGAAACCTCGACCGGCGGCACCGTGACCGAAGGGTCCGTGTCCGAAGGGTCCGTGACCGAGGGCGGTGTGATCATCACCGAAGGCAGTTCAGGCGACGGCTCGGAAGGCAGCTCGGGCGAGTCCGGGGCCGAGATCGCCTCGTCGGGCGACAAGGCGCTCGAAAGCGCCGAGAGCGGAGGCATCGGGGACACGACAGCCACCGATACGGCTGCCGCGGACGCAACGACCGCGCTGCGATCGGCCGCCGCGAAAACGTCCGGCGAGACCGGGGGCTCCGGCGAGACCGCAGGGTCTGGCGGAACAGCCGGGTCCGGTGGGACAACGGGATCCGGCGGAACGACGGGGTCTGGCGGAACAGCCGGGTCTGGCGGGACGACGGGGTCTGGCGCGACGACAGGAGCAGGGCCGCTGACGGCACCGGCATCGACGACGGGTGTCGCGCTGCCGGCGGGTGCCCAGGTCTGGGCGAACTTCGATGCGCTGATGAAGTCCGGCAAGGTGACCGGCGGCGACCGCATCTTCCTGCTCGACGGCTATCACGGCCAGCTTCTGGTCCGGGACAAGAAATTCGCCTCCAAGGTGACCATCGCGCCGGTTGCAGGTGCTGTCGCGCACGCCGATTCCATCCTGGTGATGAACTCGTCGAACGTGCAGTTCACGGGCATCAAGGTCTGGCCGCGGTCGTCGAATGCCACGAACCAGGCGCTGGTTCGCAGTTATTCCACGTCCAGCAACATCGCCTTCACCGATCTGGATGTGCGCGGGACCGCCACCGCCGGCAACTATTCGGGCTGGACTGCCAAGGACTGGAACACCAACCAGCGCACCGGCTTCCAGGTCGACGGCCCCAACGTGATCGTCGCGCGCAACCGGGTGACGGGCATCTTCAACGGCATCATCATGCTCGGCCAGAACGCCCTGATGGAGAAGAACATCGTCGACGGCTTCTCGGGCGATGGGATGCGGGCGCTTGGCGACAACTCGATCGTGCGCGGCAACAAGGTGCAGAACTGCCACCAGGTGAACGCCAGCCATACCGACGCGTTCCAGGCCTGGACGAACGGACCGACCGGCAAGGTCGGCACCGGCACGCTGCGCAACCTCACGATCGAGGACAACAAGATCTTCGAATTCGTCGGCACGCGCAGCCCCCTTGCCTGCAAGCTGCAGGGCATCAGCCTGTTTGCCGGGGTCTATGACAACTTCCTGATCCGCAACAACATCGTCTCCACCACCGCGTATCACGGCATCACGATCGCGGGGGGCCAGAACAGCCAGATCGTCAACAACACGGTGATCCACGCCTTGGGGAAGGCCGGAGTCTTTCCCTGGATCCGCGTGTCGGCCAACCGCGACGGGCGCCAGTCGCTCAACATGACGGTGGCCAACAACATGACGACCTCTCTCAAGGTGAAGTCCGATCCGGCCACCAAGATCGTCGAGACGAGCAACGTGGTCGTGGCCAATGCGTCGAACGAGTTCACCGGTCTGACCAAGCAGGACTTCACCCTGCGATCGGGCTCCAAAGCCGTCGACGCCGGCGCGCCCGCGCTTGCTCCGAAGGACGACATCGCCGGCACGGCGCGGCCGAAGGGCAAGGCGCCCGATGCCGGGGCCTACGAGAACTTCTGATCGCGCTGCAAATCCTTCTCCGTCCCTGCACCGAGACCCCGCCGGCCCTGCCGGCGGGGTATTCCGTTGCTTTGGTCAGATCGAGGCGCCGGCGGCCTGGCGCAGCATCCACCAGCTTCTGAGAAGCCGGAGGCGGATCAGCGTGGCCGCGCCCCGCGCCCGCTCTCCGGCCCCGCCAAGGCGGCGGCTGAAGAGGATGCGCGGCAGGTGTGGCACCCAGCTTGCCGCCATCGCCAGCGCGCGCAGGACCCAGCGCAGGCGGCCGGCGGTACCCGGATGCGCCTGCCTGTGCAGCGCGAACATCTCGCGCGCGATCCGCCGCCATTTGCGCACCAGCGCCGGCCAGTCGGAGCGCGTGGGATGCGACACCCGCATCGCTTCGTCGAGCGCGAGACGGAATCCCCTGTCGCGGGCCCGAAAGCACCATTCGGCGTCCTCGGACAGGCCGTTGACGAAGGGACCGACCGCCTCGAACACCGGCCGCGTCGTCACAAGGTTGGCGGTGACCGAAAACCCCTTCCGCTCGATGTAGTCCTTGTAGTTGAACGCAAAGACGGTCTCGAACGCCTCCGCGCCAGAGCGCGGCGGGGGGGTTTCGTCGAAGACGTCGATCGCGCCGCCGACGATGTCGGCCCGCCCGCCCGCGCGGCTGGCGGCGGCGAGCCAGCCCGGCGCCGGGATGCAATCGGAGTCGAGGAAGACGAGAGTCGCGGCCCGGCTTTCCATCACGCCGCGGTTGCGGGCAAGGGCTGCGCCCTTTGCCGGTTCGGTGACGAAGCGGACAGCGGGATTTTCCGCCTTCACTGGCTCGAGCGATTCGGTCGAGCCGTTGTCGACGACAAGGATTTCGACGCCCGCGCGACCCTGGACGGCGAGCGCGGCGAGGCAGCGGCGAAGCCGTGCGATGTCGTTGTAATGCGGAATGATGACGACGCACTCGGCGTTCATGATCGACATGATTCTCCCTGCCGCCTCCCTCCTGCCACGACGGGCGCGGAAAACTGAACCCCCAACGCGTGATCCGGAAACGGTCCGTTGGCGACTGCCGCAAAGTTGCCGGATTTGCTAACGGCAATTGTTTTCAGTCTGTCAACGAAAACCTATTTCGGCGTGGATTTTCCCCCAATGGGAAGAGGTCAAACAATCTCAGGTTGATTCGCAATGTGAATCAACGAAAAAATGGAAAAATCATGGCGGCGGCATGGTGCAACCCGGCGGGATTGTGGTAAAAGAACGGCGGAAGGTAACGTGTGTGTATTTCGGGACGTGAAGGGGTGGAAATGATTGGCAAGAACATGATGGCGGGGGCCGTCGCCGGGCTCGCGTTTGCGGCAGCGGCGTCGGCGGCAAATGCGTATGTGATCGATTTCACCGACGCATCGACGGGAACGTCCGGGTCTCTCTTCCAGGGCTCCGTGTCGTGGCAACTGACCGCCAGCGGTATCCTCAACAATTCGCAGGCGTTTGACGGCACCTCGGCGCCGTCGGGCACCGGCCTGTCGTTCGAGAGGGATGGCTACGGCGTCGGCCGGAACGACGACGAGATCACGACCTCGTCCAAGGGGCAGGAGTGGATCGAGATCACCTTCAGCGCCCCGGTGCTGATCAACGCGGTCTATTTCCTCGACCTCTTCGTGGCGCCGGACCACTCGTCCTTGGAGGTCGGCCAGGCGTCGATCAACGGCGGCAACCCGATCGTGTCGCTCGCGGCGACCGAAATCGCGCGCACCGGCGCACCCGGCTTCGTCGCGGCGAACTTCGCCCCGGTCTACGCCTCGGTGATCCGCTTCACGATCCTCAGCTCGAACGACTCTTTCGGCTATGCTGACGGCGCACTCGCCGGCATCGGCATCGCTCCGGTTCCGGTTCCGGCCGCCGGTGCTCTGCTTCTCGGCGGTCTTGCCGGGCTCGGCGCGCTGCGCCGCCGCCGCAAGTCGGCCTGAAACGCACCACGGAATGACGAAGGCCGGGCGATTGCCCGGCCTTTTTCGTTTCTGCCGGCGCCTGCGTGACCCTGGCAGCGGCGGGGCCGCTCAGGCGTAGGAGCCGTAGGCATAGCCGACGGAATCGTCCGGATAGCGGCACTTGTTCAGAACCACCCCCAGCACGTTCGTGAGCTGCGCCAGTTCCTTTTCGCACAGGTCGATGTTCGACAGCGTGGTGCTCTCTGCCGCCGCGATCAGAAGCGCGCAGTCGACATTGCCGAGGAAGCCGACGTTGTCGTCGCTCGCAAGCATCGGCGACATGTCGAACAGCATGATGTCCGGTTGCCAGCGGCGTTCGATCGCATCCAGCGTCTCGCGCGTGGCCGCGCTTTGCAGAAGCTCGGCCGGGTGACGGGCGGGTGCGGCGTTCATCGCCAGGACAAGGTTCGCGCCCATCCGGACGGCGACGTCCTCGAAACCCGCCGCCCCTTCCAGGACCTCGTGCATCGAGCGCGCCGGTGTGTGGCCGATGGTCCGGTGCAGCGACGGCCGCCGGAGATCGAGGTCGACCAGCATGACCTTCAGATCCTTCTGCCGCGACAGGCTGAGGGCGAGGTTGAGCGCGACCGTGGTCTTGCCGCAGGCCGCGCCCGGCGAGGTGATGGCAAGCCGCGTCCAGCCCTTTTCCTTCATCAGGCGGATCGTGCGCGAGCGCAGCATGTCATAGGGTGTCGCGTCCTTGTTGCCAGCCAGCGCGGTGATGCGATTGCGCAGCGCCTTCATCGGCGAGAGCTGGATCTCCGGCAGCGACGCCCAGATGCCGGCCGCCTGCCCGCTGCCGGGGGCTACCTTCTCGCGCACCACTTCCGGCGTGCCAAGTGCTGCACGGCGCATCTCTCGCGCCTTGGCCAATGCGGCTTCCAGTTTTTCCATCTGCGTCGCTACTCCTGCCCGCTCGGACCACGCACCCCGGCTGTCCCCGGCGCGTCACATGTTGATGCCGATCTTCGCCGCAACCTTGTCCACGAGCACATCCAGCGGCTGGTAGTAGACATGGACCGCGTAGATGATGGCCGGGATGCCGATGACGGCGACCAGCAGCATCGCGGCGAAGCCCGATCGGCGCATCATCGTCTCGGACGGGGTCCGCATGTAGGGAATGGTCGCGATCGGCGTGATTCCGAAGGCCTTGATCAGATCCTTCGGCCGCCGCACGGCGCGATTCAGAAGCTCCAGCAGCACGATCACCGCGATCCCCAGCCCGGCGCCCGCGATGACGCCGCCGCCGGCGATGAGGATGCGGTTCGGCTTGACCGGCCGATCGGGCACCGTCGCCGCATCGACCACCGAGATGCGTTCGCCCTTGGACCGGATCTCGATCTGCTCGCCGGCAGCGGCCTGGGCCTGATGGGCGACGGCAGTGTTGTACTGCTGCTGGATATTCTGGTAGTCGCGGTTCAGCGCGCTGAGGGCGATGTCGTTCTCGTCCGTTCGGTCGATGGAATCCTTCAGGGTCGCCAACTGATCGAGAAGTTGCTGGCGCTGCGTCTCCAGCGCCTTGATCTGCGTGTCGAGCGTCGCAAGCTGGATGTCGAGCGGCGACATCTGCGCCGCCGCCGCATCGGGCGGAAGCTGCTGCGCCTGGACGATCGCCTCAAGCTGGTCGATCTGCGCTTGGAGCTGCTTCACCTTCGGGTTGGTGGGCGAATAGGTCGCCATGTAGGTGTTCATCTGCTGGCGAAGCTGGTCGAGCTGGCGCGCCTCGGGTGTCTGGTTCGCAGTGGTGCCGGTGATCTGGCCCGTCGCGTTGAAGAGCGCGATCATCTGCTGCTTCTGATCCTTGTTGCGCGCAATATCGCTTTCCACCGTGACCAGGTTGTTTTGCAGGAGCGTCTGCTGGCCGAGCCGATATTGCAGCGTGTTCGGCAGCGCGTCGGCGTTCTGGTTCTGGAAATCGAGGATCCTGGCGCTCATCTTGCTGAGCTCGCCAGAGAGCCGGTCAACCTCCTGGTTGAAGAACTCGACGGTGTTCTCGGCTCGTTCCGTGCGCGTCGCCGCATCTTCCTTCAGGATCAGCGTGACATATTCGTTCACCACGCCGGCGACGACCGGGCCGCTTTCGCCCTCGAACTCTACCGTCATGATCGTCGCCTGGCCGCGGCCGGCGCTGTTGGTGATCGTGGTCTGCTGGCGCATCGCCGCGACGATCGCGTCCGGCGTCATCTTGCCCATGTCCTTGAAGACCTTGAGCCTCTGCGCGATTTCCAGGAGGTTCGTCCGCGTCATCAGGCGGTTCTGGATGGTCTGGAGCTTTTCCAGCGCCTGCGCCTGGACCGTCGGCGCGGCGAGCGCGCCGGGGATCTGCGAGCTTTCGACGAGAAGGACCGAGTTCGCCCGGTAGACCGGCGGCAAGAGGAAGGCCGCCGCGATCGCCGCCGCCGAGACCAGCGCGAAGATGATGATGAAGTAGTGCAGCCGCCTCAGGAAGACCGCAAGGTAGAAGGACAGGTCCAGATTCATTTGCGTTTCTCTTCCTCGGCCGCGATCTGTGCGGCAAAGAATACTCCATCA
>JAUQYB010000136.1 GCA_030837825.1 Albidovulum sp. | reverse complement strand
GTCCGAACTCATCCAGAAGATCGCCGACGAGAATCCGCATCTTTACCAGCGTGATGTCGAGCGGATCGTGAACACGATCTTCGAAGAGATCATCGAGGCGCTTGCCCGTGGCGACCGGGTCGAACTGAGGGGGTTCGGCGCATTTTCCGTCAAGAAGCGCGACGCCCGTGCGGGGCGGAATCCGCGCACCGGTGATTCCGTCGCGGTCGAGGAAAAGCACGTGCCCTTCTTCAAGACCGGAAAGCTCTTGCGGGACCGCCTGAACGAGGGGTAATCCTCCCTCATGCTGCGCTTCCTCCGCCTTCTCTTTCTCGCGGTGCTGGCCATCGTGCTCGTGGCCGTGGCTTCGGCCAACCGGCAGATCGTGAACCTGCGTCTCCTGCCCGAGGAGATGGACAGCTTCATGGGGTTCGGCTGGTCGGTCGACGTTCCCCTGTTCCTGGCCATCTTCGCCGGAATCATCGCCGGCCTTGCCATCGGCTTCGTCTGGGAATGGTTCCGCGAGGCCAAGCACCGCGCGGCCGTCACCGAGCACCGGCGCGAGGCTGGCCGGCTGGAGCGCGAGGTCAAGCGGCTGAAGGATGCAAGGCCCGAGCCCGAGGACGAGGTTCTGGCGATCCTCGAGGGTCGGGGTGCGGGCCGCTGACGGCGAGTGTTCCTGCGATGGGGTGGCCATGAGCGTTCGCGTCAAGATCTGCGGGCTGAAGGAGCCTGCCCATGTCACCGCAGCCGTCGAGGCCGGTGCGGCCTATGTGGGCTTCGTCTTCTTCCCGAAATCTCCCCGCCATCTGGGCGCTTCCGCCGCGGCCGCGCTTGCGGCCGGCGTGCCTCCGGGGGTTGCCAAGGTCGCCCTGACGGTGGATGCCACCGACGCCGAGCTTGACGCCCTCACCGGCGCGGTGCCGCTCGACATGCTGCAACTGCACGGGGCGGAAAGCCCCGAACGCGTGGCCGAGGTCCGCGCCCGCTTCGGCCTGCCGGTGATGAAGGCCGTCGGCATCGCCGGCGAGGCCGACCTCGCGGCGATCCAGACCTACGGCAGGGTGGCCGACCAGCTTCTGATCGATGCCAAGCCGCCGAAGGACGCGGCCCTGCCGGGCGGCAACGGACTTGCCTTCGACTGGCGGCTGGTGGCGCGGAAATACTGGCCCTGCCCGTGGATCCTCGCCGGCGGCCTGACCCCCGAAAATGTCGCCACCGCTATCCGGCTGACCGGGGCGCGGCAGGTCGATGTCTCCTCCGGGGTGGAGATCGCGCCGGGGGTGAAGGACGAGGCACTCATCCGCGCCTTCATCGCCGCCGCGACGGGCGCGACATGATCCGCTTCCGCGACGCCACGCGCGAGGACGTGCCGGCGGTCGTGGCGCTTCTGGCCGACGACACGCTCGGCGCGGGCCGCGAGGCGGCCGACCTCGCCCCCTATCTCGCCGCCTTCGACGCGATGCAGGCCGAAGGCGGCAACATCCTGATCGTCGGCGACGAGGCGGGCCGCATCGTCGCCACCTGCCAGCTCACCGTCATCTCCGGCCTTTCGCTCCGGGCCAGCCGCCGGGCGCAGGTGGAATCGGTCCGCGTGGCGTCTGATCGTCGCGGCCGGGGCATCGGCGCGGCAATGATGGCGGAGGCCGAGGCACGGGCGCGGGCGGCGGGTTGCGCGCTTCTGCAACTGACCACCAACCGCGCCCGCGCCGATGCGCATCGCTTCTACGAACGGCTCGGCTTCACGCCGAGCCATCTGGGGTTCAAGAAGCCGCTCTGAGCCGGCGGTCAGGTCGCCTCCAGCACCATGTTGAACGGCGTTTCCGTGGCGCGGCGGACGGTCGTGAACCCCCCCGCCTGGATCGCCTCTGCCAGCCGCTTCTCGCCCGCCTGGGCGCCAAGCGCCGCACCGACCTCCTGCGCGCGCGACGTCGGCACGCAGATCATCGTCGAGGCCGAATAGTAGAGCCGGCCCACCGGGTTCAGGTTCTCGGCCAGGCTGTCGCCCGCCAGGGGTTCCACGATCATCCAGGTGCCGCCCGGCTTCAGGGCCCGCCGGACATGGGCCGCAGCCCCTTCCGGGTCGCCCATGTCGTGCAGGCAGTCGAAGCAGGTCACCAGATCAAGCCCGCTGGCCGCGAAATCCTTTGCCAGGCCGACCTCGAAGCGGATGTTGCCGTCAAGGCCGTGCGCGCGGGCGTGGTCCCGTGCCGCGGCGATGGAGCCTTCGTGGAAGTCGTAGCCGATGAACTTCGACTGCGGGAAGGCCTTCGCCATCAGGATCGTCGAAATCCCGTGGCCGCAGCCGATGTCGGCCACCCGCGCGCCGCTGCGGAGCTTCTCGGCCACGCCGCCGCCGAGCGCGGGAATCCACTCGTCGACGAGATGGTTGAGATAGCCCGGACGGAAGAACCGGGCGACCGCGCAGAACAGGCACCCGGCCTGGTCGCCCCAGGCCACGCCCTCGCCGGAGCGGAAGGCTGTGGCCACCTTGGCCTGGTTCTCCACCATCGCCGCGGCGGTGTCGAAGGCGCCGATCAGCCAGGCCGGGCTGTCCTCGACGGCGAAGACCATCGCCTGTTCGGGAGAAAGCGAGAAGGTCTCGGTCGCCGGATCATAGCCGACATAGCCCGAGGCCGCCTGAGCGGACAGCCATTCGCGGATGTAGCGGGAATCGCAGCCGGCCGCCTCGGCCAGCGCCCCGGCATCGAGCGGCCCGCGTTCGTGGAGCAGGCGGTAAAGCCCCAGCCGGTCGCCCAGCCGGATCAGCGGCAGGCTGAACGCGCCGCCGAGATCGCCGAGCATCTGGCCGAGAAAGGCGTTGAGCCGGTTCGGATCGAATTGGGTCATGGTCACCTCCGTTGCATGGGCAGAGAGGATGACATTCCGCGGCCGGCGGCGAATGGGGCAGGCGCCCCTGAGGCCGCGGATTCCGCCCGCCGCCGTGGGGCGAATGTCCCGTCAGCCGGAAAGCGCGCGCACGATCGCCTCGGCACGGCTGTGGACGCCGAGCTTGTCGAGGATCGCGGTGATCTGATTGCGCACGGTCTTCTCGCTCTTGCCGAGCTGGCGCGCGATCGCCCGGTTGTCGACCCCGGTGGCGACAAGGCGCAGCACCTCGGCTTCGGCCAGTGTCAGCCGCGCGTCGCGCGCGGTGCGGGCCGCCGCATCCGCCGGGGCGAGGAAGCGCGCCAGTTCGTCCTGGAACACCTGCCAGGCCGGCTCGTCGCCGAGAAGGACGTGGTTGCGGCTTTCCAGCGCCACGAAACGCGCCCCCGGAATCCGTGCGGCCAGCCGGCATCCCTCCTCGAAGGGCACCCGCTGGTCGCCCCGCGAATGCAGCACCAGCGTCGGCACGCGCAGCCCTGCGGCGGCGTCGAGCACATCGATCCGCTGGACCTCCTCCAGCGTCCTGACCACAGTGTCCGGGGTCGCCGTGCGGCGCTCCAGTTCGTTCCACCAGTCGTGCTGTTCGGCCGTGCCCCCCGGAATGAAGGTGTTGGTGAAGACCTGCCGGAAGGCCGGGTTGTCGCGGGCCCAGCCGACGCGCACCAGGTTGACGAGAGTTTCCGCCTCGAGCCGCTCCTCCTCGGTCCGGGCGCGGACTGCGGCACCCTGCCCGTAGGCCCCGTAGAGGATCAGGTGCGACACCCGCCCGGGATGGCGGAGGGCGTAGCTGATGGCGAGCGCGCCGCCCTGCGACATGCCGAGAAGCGCGAAAGGCCGGTCGGGAAGCGTGGCCGCCACCGCCTCAAGATCCTCCATCCAGACCTTGAAGGAAATCTCGCGTACGAACCGGTCCGACAGGCCGCAGCCGCGCTGGTCATAGCGGACATAGCAATGGTCGCGCGACAGCCCCCTGATCCAGGGCCGCCAGACCGGGCTTTCATGGTCGTAGACGACATGGGTGAGCCAGTGCGCCGCGCGCAGAAGCACCGGGCCGCTGCCTTCGCAGGAGACGGCGATCCGCGTTCCGTCCGCCGAGGTGCAGAAACGGATATGTCGGCTCGGACTCATGCCGAAGTATAGGTCGAAACCGCCCCCTTCGGAAAGCGGCAGACGGGGGACGGGTTTCACTGCGCGCTTTCCGTCGCCGGGATTTGCGGGTAAGAGCGAACCGCCCCCAAGCCGGAGTGAGCCCATGCCCGACGACCGCATCAATTCCTTCATGACCGGCCCTGACGAGCGCGGCCGTTTCGGCGATTTCGGCGGGCGCTTCGTCTCCGAGACCCTGATGCCGCTGATCCTTGATCTCGAGGCGGAGTATGAAAGGGCCAAGACCGATCCGAGCTTCTGGGAGGAGATGGACTGGCTCTGGAAGCACTACGTCGGCCGGCCCTCGCCGCTCTATTTCGCCGAGCGGCTGACCGACCATCTGGGCGGCGCGAAAATCTACATGAAGCGCGACGAGCTGAACCACACCGGCGCGCACAAGATCAACAACGTGCTGGGCCAGATCATCCTGGCGCGCCGCATGGGCAAGACCCGGATCATCGCCGAGACCGGGGCGGGGCAGCACGGGGTGGCGACGGCCACGGTCTGCGCTAAGTTCGGGCTGAAATGCGTGGTCTACATGGGCGCGCATGACGTCGAACGCCAGGCGCCGAACGTCTTCCGCATGAAGCTTCTGGGCGCCGAGGTCCATCCCGTCACCTCGGGGCGCGGCACGCTGAAGGACGCGATGAACGACGCGCTGCGGGACTGGGTGACAAACGTCCGCGACACCTTCTACTGCATCGGCACGGTGGCCGGCCCGCATCCCTATCCGGCGATGGTGCGCGACTTCCAGTCGATCATCGGCAAGGAAGTGCGCTGGCAGCTTGCCGAGCAGGAAGGCGGGGGGCGTCTTCCCGATACCGTCATTGCCGCCATCGGCGGCGGGTCGAACGCGATGGGGCTGTTCTTCCCCTTCCTCGACGACCCGTCCGTGCGGATCATCGGGGTGGAGGCGGGCGGCAAGGGCGTGGACGACCGCATGGAGCACTGCGCCTCCCTTACCGGCGGGCGGCCGGGCGTGCTGCACGGCAACCGGACCTATCTCTTGCAGGACGATGACGGCCAGATCCTCGAAGGCTTCTCGATCTCCGCCGGGCTCGACTATCCCGGCATCGGGCCCGAGCATTCCTGGCTCCACGAGACCGGGCGCGCCCGGTATGTCTCGATCACCGATGCCGAAGCGCTGGAGGCGTTCCAGCTTTGCTGTGCCACCGAGGGGATCATCCCGGCGCTGGAGCCCAGCCATGCGCTGGGCCATGTGATGAAGATCGCGCCGGCGCTGCCGCGCGACCACATCATCGTCATGAACATGTGCGGCCGGGGCGACAAGGATATCTTCACCGTGGCCAAACATCTCGGTGTCGAGATCCGGACCTGACCTGTTTCCCGGCGCCGGGGCGATTCGCGCCGCGTCGCCGGGCCGTTGCCGCGCCAGTCTGACCGGGTAGTGGCGGCGCGCGTCGTTGCCGCGGAACGGTCATGCCGGCGCCCCATCGTCGCCCATTTGGCGCCAACCGGAATGCCGAAAACCGATTGGTCACGCCTCCGCGCCTATCCTTTCCGTCATAAACTCCGGTTTATGCCCTTCTGGCAGTGGTTTATGGCGCCGCAACCGCATCGCTGGCCTTCTGTTCGGGACGGTGTCCGGCCCGGTGATCGGCCTGGGCGCCGGATGACGAGTACCTGCACACAGGGGATGGGAAATGATACACCACAAAGACCTCTCGTCAGCACCGCAGCAGCGCCTTGCCGTCGCGCTGGCGCCGGTCAACCTGTCGGGCGTCGTGCGCGACCAGCTTCGCACGATGACGGCGCAGGGCTTCGCCGAGATCGACATCCGCTGGAACGCGAGCGTGCTGTCGATCGAGGCGCGGGGAGAGGACAGCAGCGTCCGGCGGGTCTTCAACTGCGCGGGGGCCTGCGTGATGGAGAAGGTCGACCAGCGTGGAATCGCCGTTGAGCGCTGCTTCGACGCGGAC
The DNA here is from genome assembly GCA_030837825.1 of Albidovulum sp. GTDB lineage: Bacteria > Pseudomonadota > Alphaproteobacteria > Rhodobacterales > Rhodobacteraceae > Albidovulum. The sequence goes on along the minus strand of JAUQYB010000136.1, from coordinate 10,955 downwards.
GGAATCACCCTGCTTTCGGAAGCGATCTTCGACCAGGACGAGGATCGTTGACGAAACCGAAACCAAACCGATTTGAAGTCGCAATAATCCTTGTCAACGCTTCACGTTAGTCAAAAAATCGCCACGTGGATGCGGTGTTCAGTTGGTCATGACCAGACGCAAGCTCCTCTTGACGACAGCCGGCCTTGTCGCCGCACTTGCCCTCCCGGCCGCCGCGAGGGACGCCGAAAGCGATGTGGAGGCGCGGCTCGGACGCGAAGGGTTTCGCATAACAAGTCGCAGCCGGACCTGGCTTGGCCGCGTCCGTATCGAGGCGACCAAGGGCAGGGTGCAGCGCGAAATCGTTTTGGATCCGAGCACGGGCGAGATCCTGCGCGACTACACTGACGACAGCGGTGGCGTTCAGGTTGCAGGCGGCGGGGCCGGATCGGGCGGGTCATCGAGCGGCTCCGGATCATCCGCCACCGATGGCGGCGGCACGGGCGCCGACCCGGATGCAGGGTCTGAACCCGACGGGGAGGACAGCGGCCCCGATGAGGAACCGTCGAAGGAACCCCGCGAGGAACCCGCGAGGGAACCGGGCGAGGAGCCATCCAGAGAGTCCGGCGAGGAGCCTTCCAAGGAACCCAGCAAGGAGCCAAGCAAGGAATCCTCGAAAGGCTGGTCCAAGGAAAAGAAGTCGAAAGAATCGGCCGGTGTCGAGGAATAGACAACACCGCGACGACCTCTGCCGCCCCTCCGCGTCCGGAGGCGCCGATGCGTGACACGGTCGCCGTCTTCACCCTTCTCTTCCTGCAGGTGCTGTGCGCGGCCTTCCTGTCCGGGGGGACGATCCTGACCCTGCTCGGGGTCAGTCGTCGGCCGATCGACTGGGAAGTCCGCGAGCTTCTCGAGGTGGGCGCGCTGCTTGGCCTGGTCTTCGGAGCCTTCCTGAGCGTGATCGTCCTGACCCGCATCCTCAGGCGGCAGAAGCGGGCAGAGGACCAACTCCGCCAGGTCTCGGGCGCCTTCATGGAACTGATGCTGACACGGTTCCGTGACTGGGGGCTTACCTCGGCAGAGCGCGACGTTGCGCTGTTTGCGATCAAGGGGCTTTCGACCCAGGAAATCGCTTCGCTGCGCGGCACCGCCGAGGGCACGGTGAAGGCGCAGACGAATGCGATCTACCGCAAGGCCGGCGTGAACGGGCGGCCTCAGCTTCTCAGCCTTTTCATCGAGGATCTGATGGATGACGAGGTGCTGCCGGCCCCCGCCGCGCAGGCCAACCCCGACCAGTCCGACGCCGCGCTGCGCGTGGCCGGCTGACCTCAGTCCGCAGCGTAGAGCTTCAGGACCGCCAGCGGCACGATGTCGAGCGCGCGGACATGCGTGGCGACCAGGCGCACCTGCGGCGCGCAGCCTTCGTCATGGGCCTGAAGGAACCGTCCCGCGCAAAGGCACCACGTCTCGCCCGGTCTGACGCCGGGAAACCGGAACTCCGGCCGCGGCGTCGACAGGTCGTTGCCGACGTATTTCGAAAAGGCGAGGAACTCTGCCGTCATCACCGCGCAGACGGTATGGCTGCCGCGGTCCTCCGCGCAGGTGTTGCAGTGGCCGTCGCGGAAATAGCCGGTGAGCGGCGCCGTGGAACAGGATTCGAGCGGGCCGCCGAGGACATTGACAGCGTCGTATCTGGACGGGCCGGTTGCAGGCATGGCCACCTCGGATCGCTTGCCCCTCTCAGGGGACGGCTGACAGTAGCAGGAAGATGCAGAAGATCACCAGATGCACGGCCCCCTGCAGGACGGTCGTGCGCCCGGTTCCGAGCGTGAGCCCCCCGACGAACAGGGTCAGGAGCAGAAGGATCATGTCCTCCGGCGACACCCCGAGAACCAGCGGATCGTCGCGGACCAGCGATGCGATGGAAACGATGGGAATCGTCAGGCCGATGCTGGCGATCGCCGATCCCAGCGCCAGGTTGATGCTGTTCTGAAGCTGGTTGGCCAATGCCGCGCGCACCGATGCGATGCCTTCGGGCAGAAGCACCAGGCCGGCGATGACCACGCCCAGAAAGCCCTGCGGCAGGCCCGCCGACAGGATCAGGCTTTCGATCGGCTTGGAGATCGCCTTCGCAAGCAGGATGACGGCAATGAGCGACAGGAGGAGAAGCACGAGCGACAGCGACGCGACCATGCCCGAGGGCACCGCATGGGTCGCGCTCGCAATCGGCGGCATGCCGACGAAATAGTCCCGGTGACGCACCGTCTGCACGAAGACGAACACCACGTAGAGGGCGAGCGACGCCACCCCGATGACGGCAAGTTGAACGGGGGCGTAGTAGGGGCCATGCACCGCGCGCGTGAAATTCGGAAGGACCAGCGCGAGCGTCGCCAGCGTGCCCAGAACCGCAAGCGCCGCCGCGGCGCCTTCGATCCGGAAGGCCTGCTCGCGGTGCCGCCAGCCGCCGGAAATCAGGCACAGGCCCACCACGCCGTTCAGCACGATCATCAGCGTGGCATAGACGGTGTCGCGCGCGACGGTGGTGCTGCCCGGAGTATCGGTGCTGAGGATCGAGACGATCAGCGCGACCTCGATGATCGTCACCGCCACCGCCAGAAGGATGGACCCGAAGGGTTCGCCAAGCTTCAGGGCAAGGATCTCGGCGTGATGCACGGCCGCGAACACCGCCCCGGCGAGCGCCGCGGCGCAGATCAGCAGGCCAGGAAGGCTCGACGTCTGTAGCAGGCCGAAATGCTTGACGATCAGCACCGCGGTGGCGGCAAGTGGCAGGAAGACGGGCCAGAGCGGAATCCTGCCGGTCGTGGTGCCAGTCATCGGTGCTCCTTTTCATCTGGAATCATGCTGCCTGAGCCCCCCGGCGCCGTCAATCGGAGGCCCCTCGCGGTTCAGCGAAAACGATCGAGAAGCCGTTGCAGCGGCGTTGTCGCGGAAGGCTCGGCGGCGCCGGAATCCGGTTGCACCGGGGGCGGCGTCGGGTCGGTCTTGGCCGCGCCTGGGTTCGACGAACGCGGCGGCGCGGCGCGCAGCGCGACCGCGTTCATGAACCGCACCGCATCGCCCGCCGCCAGCGCCGCCGCCCCGTCCGAAATGCCTCGCAGGATGTCGTCGAGCCAGTCCTGATCGGCCTTGGCGAAGTCCGAGAGCACATAGGGCGAAACCCGATCCTTGTGGCCCGGATGGCCGATGCCGATGCGGACGCGCCGATAGCCGTCGCCGATGTGCTGGTGGAGCGATCTCAGCCCGTTGTGGCCGGCATGACCGCCGCCGTCCTTGACCCGCACCCTGCCGGGGGCGAGGTCCAGCTCGTCATGAAAGACGACGACCTCCGCAGGCTCGATCTTGAAGAACCGCATCGCCTCGCCCACCGACTGGCCGGAAAGGTTCATGAAGGTCTGCGGCTTGAGAAGCACCACCCGCTCTGCCCCCAGATGCCCTTCGCTCACCTCGCCCTGGAACTTCGCGCGCCAGGGCGCAAAGCCGTGATCGGCCGCGACCCGGTCCACGGCCATGAAGCCGACATTGTGCCGGTTCGTCGCGTATCTGGCTCCGGGGTTTCCGAGGCCAACGAAAAGGCGCATGGCTCACCTCGCTCTGGCGAAGAAAGGGTAGTCGGGCCGGGATGACCGCACAAGCGGCGGCAGCCCGGAAACGAAAACGGGGCCCGAAGGCCCCGCCGGTTTCGTCGCGCAGGCAGGCGAGTTATTCCTCGCCGCCCTCGGCTTCTTCCTCGGCCGACCGCAGGCCCGAAGGCGCTGCGAGGTTGGCGATGACGAAGTTGCGCCGGATCGTCGGGATCGCACCCGCGGGCAGTTCGACATCGTTGATGTGGATCACGTCGCCGATCTCGCGCCCGGCGAGATCCACCGTGATGTGATCGGGAATGTCGGCCGCGGTCACTTCCAGTTCGACCTCGGGGCGCACGATCGTCAGCGTCCCGCCCTTCTTCAGCCCCGGCGCCTTCTCGTGGTTCTCGAAGGTGACGTGGATGAAGAGGTTGATCCGGCTCGCCCGGTGCAGGCGCATCAGGTCGATATGCGTCGGCAGGTCCTTGACCACGTCGCGCTGGACGCCGCGGCAGATCACGCGCACGTCATCCTCGCCCTCGACCTTCAGGTTGAAGAGCGTCGACAGGAAGCGGCCGGCCTTCAGCCGCTTCAGAAGGTCGTAGTACTTGATGTTGATCGGTTGCGGCGCCTTGCCGTCGCCGTAGACGATGCCGGGTACGTAGCCCTCACGACGAGCTTGACGAGCGGCCCCCTTGCCTGTCCCCGTCCGTACCTCGGCGACAAGATCGGGGATCTCACCAGCCATAGGTTTCTCCATTGAATTGCGGGCATCCTCCAAGGGTGCATGCCCATGAACGCGGGCGTATAGACCGGAACCGGGGCAAAGGAAAGCGGAATCTGGCGCCGTTCCGGCCCGGGGGCGGCTTAGCTGTAGCCGTCGAGGAAGCCCTTCGGGACCAGCACGTTCTGCCGACCGACGCGGGCAAGGCCGGTTTCGCCGCAGAGCGCCATCGAGGTGTCAAGCTCCTTGTGGATGACCTGACGCGCCTACGTGACCCCCGCCTCGCCCATCGCACCAAGCCCGTAGACGAAGGCGCGGCCGATCATCACTCCCTTGGCGCCGAGCGCCACGGCCTTCAGCACGTCCTGCCCCGAGCGGATGCCGCCGTCCATCCACACCTCGCACCTGTCGCCGACGGCCGCGGCAATCCCGGGCAGCATCCGGATCGACGACAGCGCCCCGTCGAGCTGCCGCCCGCCGTGGTTCGACACCACAATGGCGTCGGCGCCGATCCCGGCGGCCTTTTCGGCATCCTCGACATCAAGGATACCCTTGAGGATCACCTTGCCGCCCCAGAGGTCCATGAGCTTCCTGATCTTGTTCCAGTTGAGCGCGGGATCGAACTTCTCGGCTGTCCAGGAGGACAGCGACGACGGGTCGGAGACGCCCTCGACATGGCCGACGATGTTGCCGAAGAACCGCCGCTTCGTGCGCAGCATCTCCAGCCCCCAGGCCCATTTGGTCGCAAGGTCCAGCATCGTCGGAATCGTGAGCTTGGGCGGCGCCGAAAGCCCGTTCTTGAGGTCCCGGTGGCGCTGGCCGAGAATTTGCAGATCGACCGTGATCACCAGCGCGGAACAGCCCGCCGCCTTCGCGCGCGCGATGATCCTCGCGTTGAAGTCGTCGTCGTTGAGCGCATAGATCTGAAACCAGAAGGGTTTCGACGCATGCGCCGCCAGGTCCTCGATCGAGCAGATCGACATCGTGGACAGCGTGAAGGGCACGCCGAACCTCTCGGCCGCACGCGCCGCCTTGATCTCTCCGTCCGCGTTCTGCATTCCGGTCAGTCCCACCGGGGCAAGGGCCACCGGCATGGCTACCGGCTCGCCGATCATCGTCGCGGCGGTGGACCGGCCGGTCATGTCCACCGCAATCCGCTGCCTGAGCCGGAGTTCGGCGAAGTCGGCGACATTGTCGCGGAAGGTCTGCTCGGTCCAGCTACCGGATTCCGCGTAGTCGTAGAACATCCGCGGCACCCGCCGACGATAGAGCCGCTTGAGATCGTCGATGCAGGTGATCACGGGCATGGAATACCTCTGAATTGGTCAGATTGATTTACCAATTGCGCCCGTATCTGGCAATCCGCTTTGTCACCTGGGGCGGGATCGGGGCTGCACGCGCCCGCCCGCCGTGTTAGGGCACCGGCCATGACCGATGCGAGCTATACTCCGCCCGACGAGCCGCTGCGCGTGATCCATGCCGACCACGCGATCCTCGTCATCGACAAGCCTGCGGGGCTTCTGACGGTTCCGGGCAAGGGTGAGCACCTGGCAGACTGCCTGATCGCGCGCGTCCACAAGCTCCACCCCGAGGCGCTTCTGGTCCACCGGCTCGACCGCGACACCTCCGGCGTGATCGTCTTCGCGTTGACGCGCCATGCACAGCGGGTGTTGTCGGCCCAGTTCGAGACGCGGAGGACGAAGAAAGCCTATCGGGCGCGGCTGTGGGGACATATCGAGCCCCGGGAAGGTCGGGTCGACCTGCCGCTGATCGTCGACTGGCCGAACCGGCCGCGGCAGCACGTCGATCAGGTGAACGGCAAACCCGCACAGACCGACTGGAAGGTGCTCGGCCACGACCCCGACGGCACGACGCGGGTGCGGCTCTTTCCGGTGACCGGGCGGAGCCATCAGCTCCGCGTGCACATGGCCGAACTCGGCCACCCGATCCTTGGCGACCCGTTCTATGCCGAGGGCGCGGCGCGCGATTTCCCGCGGTTGATGCTTCATGCCGAAAGCCTGAGGTTCGCCCATCCCGAAACCGGCAAGGGCGTGACCTTCACGGCCCCCTGCCCCTTCCGCTGAGCGGAGAGCGGCAGGGCCGGAATCTGCTGAGAATTGTCCGGGCTCGCCCCATCTTCGCCGTGCCTTAACATCTTTGCCCGCCAATGACCGCCGGGGTGCGCCGGCTGTGGGAGACCGGCGACGACAGGACGGGGTGCGACATGCTGATGATGGCTGGCGTCTTCGGCCTTCTCATGGTGGGGATGGCCGTGGATTTTTCGGGCGCGATGAAATCTGCCGAGGACGACGACGAAAGCGTCGGCGGTGTCGAGGCCGAGGGTGCGGCGGCCCCACCTTCGATCGACGGCACGCCGCTTGCCGAGGCTGTCCGTGGCGATGACGAGACCGACATCCTCTCCGGCAGCGAGGCGGGCGACGACCTCGCCGGCCTTGGCGGTGACGACCAGATCGGTGGCTACTGGGGCATGGACACGCTTGCGGGCGGGGAGGGTGCCGACGTGGTTCGCGGTGACGGCGGCGATGACGAGCTGGCAGGGGATGCCGGCAACGACAGCCTTTCAGGCGGTGACGGGTCCGACACGCTGATGGGCGCGGACGGCGACGACCTGCTCGCCGGGGGCGAGGGCGATGACATCCTGTCGGGCGGCGATGGCGCGGACAGCCTTCTCGGCGGCGGCGGGGCGGATGCGTTGATCGGCGGGGCCGGGACCGACGCGCTGGAGGGCGGGCTTGGCGACGACACGCTGCAGGGCGGGCTGGGCGAGGACACGCTGATGGGTGGCGACGGCGACGACGTGCTGAACGGCAGCCAGCCCGGCCGTGACGGCACCGACACCGACGCCCGCGATTTCCTCAACGGCGGGCGGGGGGACGACACGATCACGCCTGGCCAGGACGACTGGGTGAACGGCGGCGAAGGCGCCGATACGTTCCTTCTGCATGACCGGCTGGTCGAGCAGGACGGGCCGGCGACGATCGACGATTACGACCCGCGCGAGGACCAGCTTGTGATCCTCTACGACCCCGCCGTCCATCCCGCCCCGGAGGTGACGGTGGAGCCTGATCCGGACACCGCGGACGCGGTGCATGTGCTGATCGACGGCGCGGTCATCGCCCGGGTGCTGGGTCAGCCCGGCCTTTCGCCAGGCCAGATCGCGCTCGTGGCCGGGGACGGCGCCCAGGCGGCGTGAGGCCGAGAGCGGGCTTCCCTTTCACGCGGAATCCCCTTATACGCGCGCATCCGCCATGCGGACGACTCCAAGGGCCCTGCTGGACGACATCCCGGCTTGCGCCATGATCCTGAACCCGAAAGGAGACCCCGATGTCGATTACGGCTGAAGAAAAAGCCCGCGTGATGAAGGAATTCGCGACCAAGGCCGGCGACACCGGTTCGCCAGAGGTCCAGGTGGCGATCCTGTCGTCGCGCATCGCCGCGCTGACCGAACACTTCAAGTCCCACGCGAAGGACAACCATTCGCGCCGTGGCCTCCTGAAGCTCGTCGCGCAGCGCCGCAAGCTTCTCGACTATCTCAAGCGGGCGGACGAAGCCCGCTACGGCAAGCTGATCGAGCGTCTCGGCCTGCGCCGCTGACCCCGGCCTGCCCCGGTGCAGGGAAACGCCCGCGCCTACCGGCGCGGGCGTTTCCATATCACCGGACGAACTTCCCGGTTTCGGGGCTTTTCACCCTTGCCGCGCCCGGGCATAGTCCGGCTGTCGGGCAGAGGAGGGTCACATGAACGGCAACGGGCTGATCGGCGAACTGATCGGCGGCAGCGGCGCAGTCTTCGCACTCGCGCTTTTCATCCTGCTCTGTGTCTGGCTCGGCGTGCGGATCGTGCCGCAGTCCGAAAAGCATGTGGTGGAACGGTTCGGCAGGCTTCGTGCCGTGCTGGGCCCCGGGATCAACTTCATCGTGCCCTTCCTCGACCGGGTGGCGCACAAGATCTCCGTCCTGGAACGCCAATTGCCGAACGCGCTGCAGGACGCGATCACCGCTGACAACGTGCTGGTGAAGGTGGAGACGAGCGTCTTCTACCGGATCACCGAGCCGGAAAAGACCGTCTACCGCATCCGCGACGTGGATGCCGCCATCGCCACCACCGTCGCCGGCATCGTCCGGTCCGAAATCGGCAAGATGGAACTGGACCAGGTGCAGTCGAACCGCGCAGAGCTGATCGCCAAGGTGCGTGAGCAGGTCGCGGCGATGGTCGACGACTGGGGGATCGAGGTGACGCGGGCCGAGATCCTCGACGTGAACCTCGACGAGGCGACACGGGCGGCCATGCTCCAGCAGCTCAACGCCGAACGCGCGCGCCGGGCCCAGGTGACCGAGGCGGAGGGCAAGAAGCGGGCGGTGGAGCTGAACGCGGACGCCGAGCTTTATGCCGCCGAGCAGCAGGCCAAGGCCAGGCGCATCAGCGCCGAGGCGGAGGCCTATGCAACCTCCGCCATCGCCGAGGCGATCCAGAAGAACGGGCTGGAGGCGGCGCAGTATCAGGTCGCGCTGAAGCAGGTCGAGGCGCTGACGGCCGTCGGGCAGGGCGCCGGCAAGCAGACCGTGATCGTTCCGGCCAACGCGCTGGAAGCCTTCGGCGATGCGTTCCGGATGCTGAAGGGGCGGGGATGATGACGCTCTGGCAGGAATGGTGGGTCTGGATGGTGGCGGGCGCGGCGCTCGCCATCCTCGAGGTTGCCGTCTCGGGCTTCGTGCTTCTCGGTTTCGCCATCGGTGCGGCGCTGACCGGGCTCCTCCTGTGGTTCGGCGTGCTCGGCGGGTCGCTCGCCCTCCTGCTTCTGGTCTTCGCCCTGGCCTCGCTCATCGCCTGGCTGATCCTGCGCCGGGCCGTCGGAGTCCGCCACGGTCAGGTCAAGGTCTGGGACCGCGACATCAATGAACAGTAGGCCCCCCGTCGGGGCCGGTGTCGTCGGTGCGAAGATCGCCCTTGTCGCCGGGGGCCGCGTGCTGACCCATCTGCGCGACGACTTCGCCCATCTGCCCTATCCCGGCCACTGGGACTTCCCCGGAGGCGGGCGCGAGGGGGAGGAAACGGCCGAGGCCTGCGCGCTCAGGGAACTGCACGAGGAATACGGGCTGATCCTGCCCGAGGCGCGGCTGATCTGGCGGCGCGACTATCCGTCGATCCATCGGCCGGGCGGCACCGCGGCCTTCTTCGGCGGAACCGTCACCGAGGCGGAAATTGCCGCCATCGTCTTCGGCGACGAAGGCCAGCGGTGGGAGATGATGGAAACCCGGGCCTTTCTCGCCGATGACCTTGCAGTGCCCTACCTGCGCGACTGGCTGGAGGATTTCCTTGCCGCCGGCCTGGTCTGACCGGCAGCGGCCTCAGAAGTCGAGGTTTTCCACGCTCAGCGCATTCGTCTGGATGAACTCGCGCCGGGGCTCCACCACGTCGCCCATCAGCTTGGTGAAGATGTCGTCGGCATCGGCCACATCCTCGATCTTCACCTGGTTCAGAACCCGCGCCGCCGGGTCGAGCGTGGTTTCCCAGAGCTGGCCGGGGTTCATCTCGCCCAGGCCCTTGTAGCGCTGCAGCGTCAGCCCCTTCTCGCCCTCGGCGAGGATCGCCTTCAGAAGCTCCAGCGGCCCGTGGATCAGTTGCTCGCGGTCCTTGCGAACCATCCGCGCGATCCGGCCATAGACGTCCTGCAAAGCTTTCGTATGCGTCGCCAGCCGCCGTGCCTCGCCCGACCGCAGGATCGCACCGTCAAGCGTGCGGACCTCCTCCACGCCCCTGAGCGAACGCGAGAAGCGCAGGCCGGCGTCCTGGGTCGGCCGGCCCTGCCAGCCGCGTTCGTATTCCACCGCCACCGCGTCGAGCCGCCGGGCGACCTCGTCGGCCACGCCCTGCGCATCGGCATCGACCCGGCCGGGCACCAGCGCGCCGGCGATTGCCGCCTGTTCGAGGATATGGGTCGGATAGTGGGTCGGGAAGGCGAGAAGGCTCTTCCTGACCACCCGCGCCTCATCGACGACGCGGCGCAGGTCGGCGCCGGTGATCTCCTCGCCGGAGCCGAGGCGCAGCACCGCGCCCTCGATCCCCTGCTCGATCAGGTAGTCCTCGAGCGCCGCCTGGTCCTTGAGATAGACCTCGAACTTGCCCCGCGCGACCTTGTAAAGCGGCGGCTCGGCGATGAAGAGGTGGCCAGCCTCGATCAGGTCCGGCATCTGCCGGAAGAAGAAGGTCAGAAGCAGCGTGCGGATATGCGCGCCGTCGACGTCGGCATCGGTCATGATGATGACCTTGTGGTAGCGCAGCTTGCCGAGGTTGAACTCGTCGCGCCCGATCCCGGTGCCGAGCGCGGTGATCAGCGTGCCGATCTGGTCGGACGACAGCATCCGGTCGAAGCGCGCGCGCTCGACGTTCAGGATCTTGCCCCTGAGCGGCAGCACCGCCTGGTTCTTCCGCTCGCGCCCCTGCTTGGCCGAGCCGCCGGCGGAGTCACCCTCGACGAGGAAAAGCTCCGACAGCGCGGGGTCCTTTTCCTGGCAATCGGCCAGCTTGCCGGGCAGCGAGGCCACATCCATCGCGGTCTTGCGCCGCGTCAGTTCGCGCGCCTTGCGCGCGGCTTCGCGTGCCAGCGCCGCCTCGATGATCTTGCCGACGATCACCTTCGCCTCGGCG
>JAUQYB010000021.1 GCA_030837825.1 Albidovulum sp. | reverse complement strand
GCGGTTCCGGCGGGTGATGTGGCCGACGATGATGCGGCTTGCCTGGCCGGCCTACACCAACGAGGCGATCTTCCTCTTCCATGCCACGACGCTGGTCTATTTCTCGGGCTTCCCGGCCTTCCAGCAGAAGGGCGACGCGCTTTACTACGCGACCTATTTCGCCGCGATGACCTTCAATCCCTTCGTCGCCTATCCGGTGATCGCGGTCTACTTCATCCTGCTGACGCTCACGATCATCACCCTGGCCGGGCTCGTCAACCGGCGGCTGAACCGGCACCTGCCGAAGGAAAGGCGCGCGAAAATCCGCTTGCGTCCGCAGATCATCCGGTAGTAGGCTACATTTGATCAAATTCTTCGGAGGGAAGACGCGCCCGTTTTCGGTCAGTTGGCCGCGGGGTGCGCCACACGGGGAAATTTTGATCATAAACAGCTAAGGCCCAAGGGCATGGGCCGATGCTGCCTGGCGGATGCGCTTCATCGGCTCCGGGCGGTTTCGGACTCTCGCTCCGGCCATTCAGGTGCATGATGAAGAACTGGCTTAGAAAACACCCCGAGGTGCGCACGATCCGCGTGGCCGCCGCCGACCTCAACGGTCAGCCGCGCGGCAAGCGCGTGCCGGTGCGCTTTGCCGACGCGGTGGTGGCAAACGGCACCCGCTTCCCGATGTCGGTGCTGAACCTCGACATCTGGGGCGAGGATGTCGAGGACAGCCCGCTGGTGTTCGAATCGGGCGACGCCGACGGGGTGCTCCGGCCCACCGAACGCGGCTTCATGCCGATGCCCTGGCTCGACGCGCCGACCGCGCTGATGCCGATCTGGATGTTCCACGAGAACGGCCAGCCCTACGACGGCGACCCGCGCCATGTGCTTGCCCGCATCGTCGACCGCTACCGGGCGCACGGGCTTACCCCGGTCTGCGCGATGGAGCTTGAATTCTACCTGATCGACGACAGCGGCCGGAAACTCCAGGTGCCGCCCTCGCCGCGGTCGGGCAAGCGCCGCAAGGCGGCCGAAATCATGTCGATCCGCGCCCTTGACGCCTTCGACACCTTCTTCACCGATCTCTACGACGCCTGCGAGGCGATGGACATTCCCGCCGACACGGCGATCTCCGAATCCGGCCTCGGCCAGTTCGAGATCAACCTGATGCACACCGACGACGCGCTCAGGGCCGCCGACGATGCCTGGCTCTTCAAGATGCTGCTGAAGGGTCTCGCCCGCCGCCACGGCTTTGCGGCAAGCTTCATGGCCAAGCCCTACCCGGACTATTCGGGCAACGGGCTGCACACGCATTTCTCGGTCATCGACAGGAACGGCAGGAACATCTTCGACAACGGCGGCCCGGAGGGAACCGAGCTTCTGCGCCACGCCGTCGCCGGCTGCCTGAATGCCATGCACGACTGCACGTTGATCTTCGCCCCCCACGCCAACAGCTACGAGCGGCTCATCCCCGAGGCCCACGCCCCGAACCAGGTCTGCTGGGGCTACGAGAACCGCACCACGGCGGTCCGCATCCCCTCGGGCAATCCCGCGGCGCGGCGGATCGAACACCGTGTCGCGGGGGGCGACGTGAACCCCTACCTGATGCTCGCCGCGATCCTCGGGGCCGGGCTCATCGGCATCGAAGGGAAGATGACGCCGCCCGCGCCGATCACCGGCAATGCCTATGCGCTCGACCTGCCGCTTCTTCCCGACACCTGGGCCGAGGCGATCGAGGTGTTCGAAACCAGCGAGACGGTGCGCGGCATCTTCCCGGCCGAGCTGATCCGCAACCTCGTCATGACCAAGCGGCAGGAACTGCGCTACATGGACGAGCTTTCGCCCGAGGAGCAGACCGAAATCTATCTCGACACGGTGTGACCTGCCCGCGCCCCCTTGCGCCGCGAAGGGGGCGGGCATTACCTTCACTGAAACTGCCGCAACAGGACCCCATGCAGATCGGCATCCTCCAGACCGGCCAGTCGCCCGACGCGCTCCGCGCCGAGATGGGCGACTATCCCGACATGTTCGCCCGGCTTCTCGCCGACCGCGGCCTCGATTTCCGTGCCTGGCATGTCGAGGCGATGGAGTTCCCGAAGGACGTGCACGACTGCGACGGCTGGCTGATCACCGGCTCGCGCCACGGCGCCTATGAGGACCATCCCTTCATCAAGCCGCTGGAGGACTTCATCCGCCGCGCCTATGACGAACGGGTGCCGATGGTCGGCATCTGCTTCGGCCACCAGATCATCGCCCAGGCGCTGGGCGGCCGCGTCGAACGCTTCGAAAAAGGCTGGGCCGTCGGCCCCACCGACTACGATTTCGGCGACGAGACGCTGACGATGAACGCCTGGCACCGCGACCAGGTGACCGAGCTGCCGCCGATGGCCGAACGGGCCGCCGGCAACGAGTTCTGCGAGAACGCAGCGCTCGTCTACGGCGACCGCGCCTTCACCGTGCAGGCCCATCCCGAGTTTTCCGACGATTTCGTGGATGGCCTGATGCGGACGCGCGGCAAGGGCCTTGTTCCCGACGAGGTGATGGCGGCGGCGGCGGACAAGCTCGGCCGGGCCAACTCCTCCCCCGCGATCGCCGACCGGATCGCGGACTTCTTCAAGCAAAACCGCAACTGACACAGTGTGATTCATGTCCGACTGGACCCAGAAACTGCCGGAAGCCGCGCAGGACTACATCTCCGGCCGCCGCCTTGACGAGGTCGAATGCCTTGTCGCCGACCTTGCCGGCGTGGCCAAAGGCAAGGCCATGCCCGCCTCGAAGTTCGCCAAGCAGAAATTCTTCCACCTGCCGAACTCGATCTTCGCCCAGACCATCACCGGCGACTATGCCGACATGCCGGGGGGTGACGAATTCACCGAGCCGGACATGATCCTGGTGCCGGATTTCACCACCGCGCAGGCGGTGCCCTGGACCGCCGACGTGACCCTCCAGGTCATCCACGACGTCAACGACCAGCAGGGCAACCCGGTGCCGATGGCGCCGCGCAACGCGCTGAAGCGCGTCGTCCAGCTCTATGCCGACCAGGGCTGGCGCCCGATCGTCGCGCCGGAGATGGAATTCTACATCGTCGCCCGCAACATCGACCCCAACCAGCCGGTGATCCCGCCGATCGGCCGGTCGGGCCGGCGGGTGATGGCGAACCAGGCCTATTCGATGTCCGCCGTCGACGAATACGGCCGCGTCATCGACGACATCTATGACTTCGCCGAGGCGCAGGGGATCGAGATCGACGGCATCGTGCAGGAAGGCGGCGCGGGCCAGGTGGAGCTGAACCTCAGCCACGGCGACCCGGTGGTGCTGGCCGACGAGGTCTTCTACTTCAAGCGGCTGATCCGCGAGGCGGCGCTCAGGCACGACAGCTTCGCCACCTTCATGGCCAAGCCGACGAGGGCGAGCCGGGATCGGCGATGCACATCCACCAGTCGGTGGTGGACATCAAGTCGGGCCGCAACATCTTCTCCGACACGAAGGGCGGCGAGACCCAGGCCTTCCTGCACTACATCGCCGGGATGCAGAACTACCTGCCGGCGGTGGTGGCGCTGATGGCGCCCTATGTCAATTCCTACCGCCGCTACGTGCCCGACTTCGCCGCGCCCATCAACCTCGAATGGGGCCGCGACAACCGCACCACCGGGCTCAGGGTGCCGATCTCGGACCCGAAGGCGCGACGGAGCGAGAACCGCCTGCCGGGGATGGACTGCAACCCCTATCTCGGCATCGCCGCCTCGCTCGTCTGCGGCTACATCGGGCTGATGGAAAAGCGGCTGCCGCGGCCGGAAAACAGCGGCAACGCCTATATCAACGCCGACGAACTGCCCACCACGCTCGGCGATGCGCTCGACCTCTTCTCCGACTGCGCACCGGTGCAGGAAGCGCTCACGCCCGAGTTCTGCGGCATCTACGAGGCGGTCAAGCGCAACGAATACAAGGAGTTCCTCCAGGTCATCAGCCCGTGGGAACGCGAACACCTGCTGCTCAACGTCTGACCGGTCGGGCCGGCGGGAACCCGCCCCCGCAGATGCCTGTCGCCCCGCGCGCCGGCCGAAAGCGCTGGCATCGGCCGCCCGGGTGCATTACCTCTGCCCTGAGACACGAGAGGGGATACGGGGATGTCCACCGACGCCGTGGCGAAGCGACCGGAAGCCCTTTCGCCCGCACCGAACGTCTATGATGCCGAGCCGATCCCGGAGGCGGCGCGGGCCGAGATCGACCGGCTGCTCGCCTCGGGCGACCTCTTCCGCTACACCGCCCCCGAAGGCGCCCCCGTCGCCCGGCTGGAGGCGGAATTCGCCGAGCACATGGGGGTGCGCTATGCGCTGGCCGTGTCGTCCTGTTCGGCGGCACTCTTCCTCGCGCTCCGCGCGCTCGACCTCAAGCCCGGCGCCAAGGTGCTGATCCCGGCCTTCACCTTCGCCGCCGTCCCGTCCGCCGTGGTCCATGCCAACTGCGTGCCGGTGCTGGTGGAGGTGGGCGAGGACCTCAGGATCGACCTCGACGACTTCCGCGCGAAGCTCGATGCCGGCGCCGAGGCCGTGCTCATCAGCCACATGCGCGGCCATACCTCGGACATGGACGCGATCATGGCCGAGGCCGACGCCCGCCACGTCCCGGTGATCGAGGACGCGGCGCATTCGCTCGGCACCCGCTGGGATGGCCGCAAGATCGGCACCATCGGCAAGATCGGCTGCTTCTCGTTCCAGTCCTACAAGCTGGTCAATGCCGGCGAGGGCGGCATGTTCGTCACCGACGACCCCGAACTGGCGGCGCGCGCGGTGATCATGTCGGGCGCCTACGAGCACAACTGGAAAAAACACCCCGGCCTTCAGAACAGCTTCCAACTCTGGCAGAACCGCCTGCCGCTCTACAATGTGCGGATGCAGAACCTGTCGGCCGCGGTGATCCGGCCGCAGATCCCCCTGATCGACGCCCGGGTGAAGGCGGGACGGACGAATCACGACCATGTCGCGGCGCGGCTCAACACCTCGCCGTGGATGGAGGTGCCGCCGGCCCTGCCGCAGGAAGACCGCGCGCCGGATTCGCTCCAATTCCTGCTGCGCGGCTTTGCCGGCGACGAGGAGGCGCGCGCCTTCCAGGCGGCGGCGGAACGACGCGGCGTCTCGGTGCAGGTCTTCGGCCTGTCGCGCGACAATGCGCGCGCGTTCTGGAACTGGCAGTTCCTCGGCGATCTGCCCGACCTGCCGAAGACCCGGGCGATGCTGATGCGCGCCTGCGACCTCAGGCTGCCGGCGCGGCTCAAGCGCGCCGACCTCGACTTCATCGCCGACGCGCTTCTGGCGGCGGCGGCCGAGGTCAAGGGCGGCTGACGCCCGTCGCGGCTCAGAGTTTCGACAGTTTGGCCTGAAGCTCCGACAGTTGCTTGCGGATCGCCGCGAGTTCATCGGCATCGGCGGCCTTCGCCTTGCCCTTGCCCCTGGCCTTCGCGTCGTCCTCGTCCTCGGGCTCTTCGCGGCCCGGTCCCGAGGATCCGGCGAAGCCGCCCATCATCGAGCGCAGGAACGCCTGCTGCTGGCGCTGCAACGCCTCGAACCCCGGCATCGAGGCCATCGGGTTGGGGAAGGTGGCGAGGTTCTCCATCAGCTTCGACTGGCCCTCGCGCAGCATCTCGAAACTGGCGGCAAGGAACTGCGGCACCACGCTCTGCGCGCTTGTGGTGTAGCTGCGCACCAGATCGGTCAGCACATCGACCGGCAGCACGTTCTCGCCCCGACTTTCGTGTTCGGCGATGATCTGGAGCAGGTATTGCCGCGTCAGGTCGTCGCCGCTCTTCAGGTCGACGATCTGCACCTCGCGCCCCTCGCGGATGAAGGCCGCGATGTCCTCGAGCGTCACATAGTCGCTGGTTTCGGTATTGTAGAGCCTGCGGCTCGCATACCGCTTGATCAGAAGCGGCTTGGCATCCTCTGCCATGTGTTTCTCCCCGCGACGTCCGTATCTGCGTCGCGGCGAGATTACGCCGCACGGCGGAAAACACAACAAAAGAAAGGCGGGCACGAGGTGCCCGCCAGGTCGGCCCAGCCTACAGGGAGGAAAGGCTGGTGCTTTCGATCACTTCACCGAGGCGGCGGCTTTCTTCGCCGCGGTGGTGACGTCCGTCTGGGCCTTCTTGACCGCGGCCGCGGCGTCTTCCGAGAAATCCTTGCCGGCGGCGAGCATCAGCTCGACGGTCTCCATCTGCGCCTTCTTCGCCACTTCGGCGAAGGCGGCGAGGTTCTCGGCGGCCATCTCGGCGGCAGCGGCGGCGAAGTCCGACACGGCCTTCGAATAGTCGGCCGCTTCTTCCTTGACGCGGGTCAGCGTGCCAACGCGGGAGAGCGTGTCGCGGGTCCACTTGGCCGAGATCTCGCTGGATTTCTCGGCGGCTTCGAGGGCGACCTTGGCAACCCGCTCACCCAGCACGGCGGTGCTGCGGAACTGGTCCTGGAACGCCTTCTGGTCGAACGGGAACTTGCCGGCCATGTCCTGCATGACCTTGGTGAAGTCCTGAGCCTTCTGCATGGTGAATCTCCTGATCCTGGATTGCGCGGGGGATGCGCATGTCTGATGGCCAGGAGATACATGCTGCGGCGCAGCATTTCAAGGGTTTTCGCTGCGGCGCAGAAATTTTTTCCGATGAATTAAATCCGTCGCGGCCAGATGGGACGATCAGGCCGCCGGCGCCTCGACGACGTAGCTGCCCGGCGCCGGGGCGAGCACCGGATGGGCCGCGTCCCCGGGCACCCGCGCCGCGACCATCCTGCCCGAGCGTTTCGCCAGCCAGCCGATCCACTCCGGCCACCAGCTTCCGCGGTGATGCGCCGCCCCGGCCTTCCAGGCGGCGCTCTCCGCGCCGATCGGCGCGGCGCTTGTGTAGTAGCCGTATTTCTCCTTCACCGGCGGATTCACGACCCCGGCGATATGGCCGGATTCGGCCAGGATGAAGGTCTTGTCGCGCGATCCGAACTGCCGGATTCCGGCATAGGAAGCCTTCCAGGGTGCGATATGGTCGGTCTCGCAGGCGATGGCGCAGAGCGGCACCGTGACATCGGCAAGCGAGACCGTTTCGCCGCAGATGCGGAACGTGCCCCGCGCGAAGCCGTTCGCCTGGCAGAGCCCGCGCAGGTATTCCATCGCCATCCGCGCCGGAAGGTTCGTCCCGTCGCCGTTCCAGTAGAGCAGGTCGAAGGCCGGCGGCGCCTCGCCCATCATGTAGCTGCGGATCGCGGGCCCGTAGATCAGGTCGTTCGAGCGCAGGAACGAGAAGGTGCGCCCCATGAAGACCCTGTCGAGATAGCCCTGCGCGGCCACCACCCGCTCGATCCCGTCGACGAAATCGTCGGTCAGGAACACCCCCACCTCGCCGGGGTCGGCGAAATCGGTCAGCGTGGTGAAGAACGTGGCCGAAGCCACCGACCGGTCGCCGCGCTTCTTCATCAGCGCGAGCGTCAGCGCCAGCGTCGTGCCGGCGATGCAGTAGCCCACGGCATTGATCCGCGCCTCTCCGGTGATCGCCTTCACCTCGCGGATCGCGGTCAGGTAGCCCTCCTCGACATACTGGTCCATGCCCACCTCGGCATAGCCGGCATCGGGGTTCTTCCAGCTCACCACGAAAAGCGTGTAGCCCTGGTCGACAACCCACCTGATCAGGCTGTTCGCCGGCTTCAGGTCGAGGATGTAGAACTTGTTGATCCAGGGCGGAAAGATCACCAGCGGCCGGGCCCGCACCTTGGCGGTCCTCGGCGCATACTGGATCAGCTCGAACATCCGGTTGCGGAACACCACCGCGCCCTCGGTCGCGCCGATGTTCTCTCCCACCTTGAAGGCGTCGCGGTCCGCCAGCGTCACCAGAAGCTCGCCGCGGTTCGCCTCGATGTCGCGCACCAGGTTCTCGAGCCCCCGCACGAGGCTTTCGCCCTCGGTCTCGAGCGCGCGTTCCAGCGCGTCCGGGTTGGTGGCGAGGAAATTGGTCGGCGCCATCATGTCGACGATCTGCCGGGTGAAGAACTCGATCCGCCGGCGCTCCAGCGGCGGGATGTCGCGCAGCTCTGCCACCGCGGACTCGACCGCCTCGACGTTGAGGAGATACTGCTGCTTGAGGAAGTTGAACCAGGGATGGCTGTCCCACAGCGGGTTGGCGAAGCGGCGGTCGGCGGCAGGTCTGGCGGGGCGGGCGGCGGGGTCGCCGCCGGCAGGCGGCTCGGTCCGTCCCTGCGAGAGCGCCTGCTGCGCCGCCACATAGTGGCGCAGCGCCTTGCCCCAGTAGCCGACCTGGGCCTCGATCAGCTTGCCGGGATTTTCCAGCATTTCCGTCCACCAGGCCGCCGCCGCGTCGGCGAAGAGATCGGGCCCCGGCGCCTCCACCCCCGGGTCGGGCAGGCGCCTTTGCGACAGCGCGTGGACAAGACGCTGCGTCAGTTCCTCGATTCTGGCGATATTGGCATTCAACTTGGCGAGGTTGGCGGGCGGTTCGGCGGGATCACCCGGGCCACTCGCAACATCTGTTGTCATACGAATATTTAACTCCTATCCTGTTGCAATGCAGCATTGTCAGGATACCCCCGCGCGGCGGCCCTGCATAGCGGCGAATGCGGGGCCCGCCGGGCCGGAGACCCAGGAGACGCGATGAAGAGTATGGCCACTTACGACCTGATGGAGACGGCGCGCAACACCAACGAGTGGCTTGGCGCCTCGGCTCGCGCGCTTGCCTCCTACCCGGTCTGGGGCCTCGTGCCGCATCCCCTGTTCAAGGTCATGTCGGCCTGGGGCCGGATCACCGAACGCAGCTTCGCCCGCATGGTGATCAAGCCCGACTGGGGCATCCGCACCATCGTCGGCTCCGACGACCGCGACCACCTCGTCGAGATCGAGACCCTCGTCTCGCGCCCCTTCGGCGACCTCATCCATTTCCGGGTGCTCGGCCGCGGGCCGATGCCGCGCCGGGTGCTGCTGGTCGCGCCGATGTCGGGCCACTATTCGACGCTCTTGCGCTCCACCGTCGTCAGCCTCCTGCCGGACTGCGACGTCTATGTGACCGACTGGGTGCACGCGCGCGACATTCCCGTCTCTGCCGGCAAGTTCGACGTCGAGGACTACACGCTCTACCTCGTCGACTTCATGCGCCACCTCGGCCCCGACATCAACGTCGTCGCCGTCTGCCAGCCGGCGCCCTTGACGCTCGCCGCGACCGCATACCTCGCCGGGGAAGACCCCGCGGCACAACCCCGCACGCTGACGCTGATCGGCGGCCCGATCGACCCCGACGCGGCACCGACCGAGGTCACCGATTTTGGCCGCCGGCTGACGATGGGCCAGCTCGAGCACCTCGCCATCCAGCGCGTCGGCTTCAAATACGCCGGCGCCGGGCGGCTGGTCTATCCGGGGCTGCTGCAACTCGCCTCGTTCATCTCGATGAACCTCGACCGCCACAGCCAGGCCTTCTCCGATCAGATCCTGCGCGCCGCCAAGGGCGAGGCCTCGGAACGCGACGCGCACAACCGCTTCTACGACGAATACCTCTCGGTCATGGACATGACGGCGGAATTCTACCTCTCCACCGTCGAGCGCGTCTTCAAGAACCGCGAGATCGCCACCAACAGCTTCACCGTCGCCGGCAAGCATGTCGACATCGCCCGCATCACCGATGTCGCGGTGATGACTGCCGAGGGAACCGAGGACGACATTTCCGCCCCCGGCCAGTGCCGCGCCGCGCTCGACCTCTGCACCGGCCTGCCGGAGGCGAAGAAACTCAGCCACCTGGAGCCCGGCGCCGGCCACTACGGCATCTTCGCCGGCAAGTCCTGGCGCAAGAACATCCGCCCCCTGGTGCTCAACTTCATCGACCGCAACGGCGGCAACGGCAAGTCGGCGCGGCCGACCGCCGGCAAGACACCGATCCGCGCCGCCTGACCCGAGGGGGTGCGGGGAACGGCAGCCGTAGTATAGAGAGGGTTGCCGGCTTCCCCGGCGGCTCCTCCCCGCCGGCACCCCGCGATCCGAAGATGGGGCCGGTGCCGCAGCCGGTCAAACCCCGGGCGCGGCCGGACGCTCTCACCCCCTGCCCGCGCGCTCCAAGACTTCGGCCACGGCGGCCTCGATCAGCCGCAGGCAGTCCGGCGTGGAAAACCGATGGTCGGCCCCCTTCACCAGCGTCAGCCGGATGTCCGGCCCCTCGGCATGGTCGAGAAGCCGCAGGGCGGCCGCCACCGGCACATCGCTGTCGGCCGTTCCCTGCACCATCCTGACCGGCATCGGCAGGACAAGCGGCGAGCGCAGCACCAGCCGCTGCCGCCCCTCGTCGATCAGCCGCCGGGTGATGATATAGGGCTCGTCGGAATAGTCCGAGGGCAGCGACACCTGCCCCTCTGCCGCCAGCGCGCGCCGCGCCGCGGCGGAAAACCCCTCCCACATGTCCTCGGTGAAATCCGGCGCCGCGGCCACTGTCACCAGCCCCGCGACCTTCCCGGGATGCGCCCGCGCCAGCAGGAGCGATATCCAGCCCCCCATCGACGAGCCCACCAGCACCTGCGGCCCCTCGGTCAGCATCAGGATCGCCGCCCGCGCGTCCTCGAACCAGTCGCCGATCGAGCCCGCGAGGAAATCGCCCGACGAGGCGCCGTGGCCGGAATAGTCGAAGCGCAGGAAGGCCCGCCCCTCTACCCCTGCCCATTGCTCCAGCGCCAGCGCCTTCGTCCCCTCCTTGTCGGACCGGAACCCGCCGAGGAACACCACGCCGGGTCCCCTGCCCGCCGTCCGGTCGTAGGCGATCCGCCGTCCCTCCGGCGTGGTCAGTTGCTGGCTCATGCGCTCCTCCCGGTTTCTTCGTTGCCCAAATACCCCCGGGGGCGCGGGGGTGGAACCCCCGGCGCGGCGTTGACATCGCCGCCGTGATCCCCGAAAACGCCGCCACAGACCCGCAACCGGGCGTTCCGTGGGCGCCGAACCGACGAGGAGCTTGGGCCATGACCCAGATTTCCCTGACCTTCCCCGATGGCAACAAGCGCGACTACGCCAAGGGCGTGACCGCGGCCGAGGTGGCGGCCTCCATCGCCCCCTCGCTCGCCAAGGCGGCAATCTCGGCTTCGGTCAACGGCCGGCACTGGGATCTGCAATGGCCGATCAATGAGGACGCCACCATCGCCATCCACACGATGAAGGATGACGCGCAGGCGCTGGAGCTGATCCGCCACGACTTCGCCCATGTCATGGCCCGCGCGGTGCAGAAGCTGTGGCCCGAGGTCAAGGTGACGATCGGCCCGGTGGTCGAAAACGGCTGGTACTACGACTTCGACCGCGCCGAACCGTTCACCACCGAAGACCTCGGCGCGATCGAGCGCGAGATGAAGGCGATCATCAACGAACGCGACCCGGTGAAAACCGAGGTCTGGGACCGGTCGCGCGCGATCGCCCACTATGTCGCCAAGAACGAGCCCTTCAAGGTCGAGCTGATCGAGGCGATCCCCGGCGACGAACCCCTGCGGATGTACTGGCACGGCCACTGGCAGGATCTGTGCCGCGGGCCGCATCTGCAAAACACCGGCCAGTTGCCGGCCGACGCCTTCAAGCTGATGTCGGTCGCCGGCGCCTACTGGCGCGGCGATCACCGCAACAAGCAGTTGCAGCGCATCTATGGTGTCGCCTTCAAGAACCGCGAGGATCTGAAGGCTTACCTCACCATGCTGGAAGAGGCGGCCCGGCGCGACCACCGCAAGCTCGGCCGCGAGATGGAATTGTTCCATCTTCAGGAAGAAGCCCCCGGCATGGTCTTCTGGCACCCGAACGGCTGGACGATCTGGCGGGCGCTGGAAGACTACATGCGCCGCCGGCTGCGCAAGGCGGGCTACAAGGAAATCAGGACGCCGCAGGTGGTGGACCGGGTGCTCTGGGAACGCTCGGGCCATTGGGAAGCCTACCGCGAGAACATGTTCATCGTCGAGGTCGACGAGGAAGGCGCCAAGGAAAAGCGCATCAACGCGCTGAAGCCGATGAACTGCCCCTGCCACGTCCAGGTCTATAACCAGGGGCTGAAGTCCTATCGCGACCTGCCGCTGCGGCTGGCCGAATTCGGCGCCTGCCACCGCTACGAATCCTCGGGTTCGATGCACGGGCTGATGCGCGTGCGCGGCTTCACCCAGGACGACGCCCACATCTTCTGCACCGAGGACCAGATCGAAAGCGAATGCGCCGGGTTCATCGGGCTTCTGTCCAGCGTCTATCGCGACCTTGGCTTCGACCGGTTCGACATCAAGCTGTCGACCCGGCCCGAAGTGCGGATCGGCACCGACGCGCAATGGGACAAGGTGGAAGGCGCGCTGGAAAACGCCATCCGCAAGCTGGGCCTGCCCTACGAGATCAACCCCGGCGACGGCGCCTTCTACGGCCCGAAGCTCGACTTCAAGCTGACCGACGCCATCGGCCGCGAATGGCAATGCGGCACCTTCCAGGTCGATCCCAACCTGCCTGACCGGCTGGGCGCGGAATATGTCGGCGAGGATGGCGCCAAGCACCGGCCCTACATGCTGCACCGGGCCATCCTCGGCTCGTTCGAGCGGTTCATCGGCATCCTGATCGAGAACTATGCGGGCAGGATGCCGCTCTGGCTCGCTCCCCGCCAGATCGTCGTCGCCTCGATCGTCTCGGATGCCGATCCCTACGTGGCCGAGGTGGTGGCGAAGCTGACCGCCGCGGGCCTCAGGGCGGAGGCAGACACCCGGAACGAGAAGATCAACTACAAGGTGCGCGAGCATTCGGTCGGCAAGGTTCCGGTGATCCTCGCCATCGGCATGAAGGAGGTCGAGGAGCGCAGCGTCTCGATCCGCCGCCTCGGCGAGACGCGGACCGAGACGCGGCCGCTCGAGGATGCGGTCGCCGCCTTCCGGAGCGAGGCCGCCCCGCCCGACCTGAGGTAGCCGGCCGGGGCCTTTCGGCCCCCGCCTCACGCTGCCCCGGTCACGCCATGCCCGGCCGGCCAGGGCACCGGAACCGGGTCTGCGGCCGGATCTCTGCAAAATTCTTGATTTTTGCACGGAATGTCGCATGATTTCAGCGGCGTGAACGCAGACTTTCCTACCGCTCCCTTCCTCGGGGCAGCCGGAAGAACCGAAAGACCTGGCTGCACGGCCCCGGGCAATGTCGCCTCGGGGAGACATGATAGGGAGTGAACGGATGGCCACGGGCACCGTGAAATGGTTCAACACGACGAAGGGTTTCGGCTTCATCGCGCCCGATGACGGCGGCAAGGATGTGTTCGTGCACATCTCCGCGGTCGAGCGCGCCGGGCTGAAGACCCTGGCCGACAATCAGAAAGTGTCCTACGAGATGCAGTCCGGCCGCGACGGGCGGTCGTCCGCAGGCGATCTCAAGCTGCTCTGAGATTCGCCGGAACCGAATGCCTGTGCGCGCCGCCCCGTCCGGAGACCCGGGCGGGGCGGTTCACTTCAGAAGCGCGGTCCGGATTTCCGCTGTCCAGCCAAGGTGAAGCTGATTGCCCGCCCGGATCACCGGGCGTTTCATCAGCGCCGGATGCGCCGCCAGAAGCTCCGCCGCGTCCCCTCCCGCCGCGGCCCGTGCCCGCGAATCAAGGCCGCGCCAGGTTGCCGAGGCCCGGTTGATCAACGCATCGCCGAAGGCCGCAAGGAACTCCGCCCGCTCGGCCGGGCTGAGCGGTTCGGCGCGGATGTCGCGGAACGTCACCACATGTCCTGCCGCGGCAAGCGCGGCGCGCGCCGCCCGGCAGGTGTCGCAGGTGGGAATTCCGTAAAGGATCATCGGTATTCGCCTCGCATGGGCGGCCTTGGTATCGCCTCCGCCCCGCCCCGGCAACCTCGGCGGAATCCTGCCGCGACGCCGCCGGTCGCCCCGCCGGATCGGCGGGATTCCGTTCATGGTCGGCGGGATTCCGGATCGGTCCCGAGAGAGGGTCGAAGGGTTCCTTGACCCGGCCTGTGTTGCGATTTAGCACCATCCTTGCTGCTTGTGAGTATCTCCCTTCGGGGCTTTACCAAAAATCGAATCATGGCCGCGCGCCTGCCTTCACGGGACGCGCAAGGGGGGCATATGACTCTGAACGACGACCTGATCGACCGGATCTCGTCCGAGGCCGGCCGGCGGCTCAGCGAGAAGGCCCGCGCCGGCAGGCGCCGCGCGCTGGCGCGGATATCGCGCTGCTGCGTCACCGTCACCCGTGACGGCCAGACCACGCAGGAGGTCTTCTTCGACCAGACGCCGACCGTCGGCCAGTTGGCCGCGCGCCTCGGCGCCGACTGCTACATCGTATCCATCGGCATGAAGCGCCGCTCGCTCAGGGAACGCATCCGCCTCGCGCTTGCTGCCGAGTGACCGCCGGGGGGTCCTCTTCTTTGCACGCCCCGCTTTCGCCGCAATCTGCGCATGCGCTGCCGACAATGGCCGCATCTTCCGGCCATTGTCGCCCGGCCGCGCCGCGACACCCCGCGCTGATCCCGGTTTCCCGACACAAACTTGCCACTTTTCCGCAAAGGCGAGAGGCTTGCCTCAGGTGCCCTCCGGGGCATCGTGATTCGCGTGTGGCGAGGGTTTGGGTCATGGCTGAAGCGACGGATTTCATCGGGCGCGTCCGCGAACGGGTCGAGACGGCGGAAGAGCGGCGGCGCCGCGAAACCGCGCGGCACCCTGCCGCAGCCCGCTACACGGTGCTCGTGACCCGCGACGGCACGGCGGCCGAGGAGCTTCTGTTCGACCGCCCGCCCACGCTCGCGGACCTCGTCGCCCGCGCCGGCGCCGGCGCCTTCCTCCTCGGCATCGGCGTGGCCGAGGCCACGGTGCAGATGGCCGCCGAATAGGGCGCAATCAGAACCGCTCGTCCACGACCAGCCCTCGTGGTCGGTTACAAACCGCGCGGTTTTCGAATTGTCCTGGATCGCTTGGGCCAAATCCTCGCACTCTGCGAGCATGGCCACCCAGGGTCGCCACGAGTGCCCTCAGGCCGAACCGCACCGCCCCTCGCCCATCCGTCCTCAGCCCCGTCCAGTTCCCCCGTCACAGCCGAAGCCTCGGAGGACCGGCGGGCGGCTCAAGCCGACGATGGCCCGACGTTCGAGGGGGAACGGAGAGTCAAAAGGAAAGGCGCTGCGACGCGTTTCCCAGCCCGATTGGCCCGACCAAAAAGCGACGGCCAAAGTGGCTCTCCGCCCGTCCGGGTGGACGGGCATGATGGCATAGGTGGCGGTTCCATCAAAGCAGGCGCCGGTCGCTCCTGCCCCCCAATACCAGCGGTTCTTGCAGCATTCGCTGGTGGAGGGGATCATGGCCGCCGCCGACGAAGTCCTGCGGCAAAAATTCCCAGAAGCGCGATCCCAAGAAGGCCAGCGGCGGCGGGCAACGGAACCCTCTGGACGTCATAAGTGCCGGAGGTCAATGGTGTCGCGGACGGATAAAACTGCCCATTCGGCCGCCAATAGCCGTATATTCCGCAATCTCCCGAACAGGTCCATGTTCCATTTGGAAGGAATGTCAGCGCCGCAAGGCCGACCGGGGTTGGCGAGAGAAAGATTCCGAACATCGTGTAGCTCAGCGGCGCAACTCGCTGAGCTTGAACAATTCCTGTCCAGGTGTCGGCGAACAGCCCTGAGACGTCTGGCCGTCGTCCGCTCGTCGCAACGACACGGGTCGTAAGGTCCGCCACGACAGGAGTCGTGGAAAAGTTGAACCTATTGAACGACTGGATGTGCGTCAGCCCCACAGCAGAGGTCATTCTGATCCTCAACTCTGTGCTGTCGAAATTCACGGTTGCGGCCGATGAGGCCGACACCCCCAAAGCCAAGATCGCAAACAGGACAAGCGCGCGCAGCATAGCATACCCCCCGCTATTTATGGCAACGTGCGGCTTGCATCCTACGGTATGGGGGTGCCGCGCTCCAAGACATATCCGACACGCGCTGAGGTCTTTTTCGGGGCCGCGCGACCGCTCCATCGAGCCGGAGGCGCCTCGCTGCCTTACCCCCAGACCTCCTCGAACTCCCGCCATTCGCCTTTCGACATGCCGGAGCTTTCTTGCGTGACGCTCTCCCCGGCAAGACGGCGCCGCAGCACCTCCACCGCCCGGCCCGACAGCGCCACACCACCCAGCCGGTAGTCCTCGAAGGCGGCATAGGCCACCGGCACCCAGTCCCTGACGATCCCGCACATCGCCTCGGCATAGGCGCGGATTTCATACTGCGCATGGGTGTCGGCCCTGAGGCGGAGGAAGTGGAAAAGGTTGTGAAGGTCGATCTTCCAGTACCATTGCGTGTAGACGTTGGCCGGCAGGTTCATCCGGGCGAGTTCGCGGGCGAGGCCCTTCTGGCCCTCCTGGCTCAGCATGTCCTCGTAATGATCGTAGGCGCGCATCGCGTCCTCGCGCAGGATGTCGAGGACGCGCGCCGCCTCCGTGCCCTCCAGAAGCTCCCCCCTTCCCTGATTGTTCACCGTCGACTGGGCCGCGAGATGCTCCGGCGCGGGGATGTAGAATTCGCGGTCGAGGATCGAGTAACGGGCGGAATACTCGTTGACGTTGGCGGTGCGGTGGCGGATCCACTGGCGGGCAACGAAGACCGGCAGCTTGACGTGGAACTTCACCTCGCACATCTCGAAAGGGGTCGAGTGCCAGTGCCGCATCAGATAGCGGATCAACCCCTCGTCGTTGGTCACGTGTTTCGTGCCGCGGCCGTAGCTGACGCGGGCAGCCTGGGTGATGGCGCCATCGTCGCCCATGTAGTCGATGACCCGGACAATCCCGTGGTCGAGCACTTCGTGCGCGCGGTAGAGGTGACGCTCCATCCCTTCGGACGTCGCGCGCAGCGTCTGCCGGGCGTGGGACCGGGCCTCGGCGATCTCGGCCGTCTGTTCGGGCGTCAGGGTCATGGCGGTCCTCCGGTGTCACGAATCGCCCCCACTATATCTATGGTCACGGCGACTGATAACCGCGATGGGCGGTAGGTTTTCCGAAATTTGATGATCCGGCGGGCCGCATCTGCCCGGGGGACGCTTGGCGGCGGGGCGGCCGGGCTGCTAGGCTGGCCCGGTGGGCCATGAAGGAGGGCGGAATGGCGTTGAAATACCTGCACACGATGGTGCGCGTGAAGGACCTGGAGGCGTCGATCGCGTTCTACCGCCTTCTCGGGCTGGAGGAGACGCGGCGCTATGAAAGCGAACAGGGACGCTTCACGCTGGTCTTCATGGCCCCGCCCGGCCAGCCCGACTGCCCGGTGGAGCTGACCTTCAACTGGGACGGCGACGCGGGCCTGCCATCGGACAGCCGCCACTTCGGCCACCTCGCCTACGAGGTCGACGACATCTATGCGACCTGCGCGCATCTTCGGGCCAACGGCGTCACGATCAACCGCCCGCCGCGCGACGGGCACATGGCCTTCGTCCGTTCGCCCGACAACATCTCGGTCGAGCTTCTGCAGAAAGGCGCCGCGAAGGCGCCGGAGGAGCCGTGGGCAAGCATGGGCAACACTGGGCACTGGTAGGGCTTGCCGGGCTTGTCGCGACCGCCCTCGCGGCCGGGCCCGGCGCGGCCGAATGCCGGCTCGCGCTGATCCTCGCGCTCGACATTTCCGCCTCGGTCGACCGTCGCGAGGACGGCTTGCAGCGCGGCGGCCTTGCCCGCGCGCTGGTCGCGCCCGAGGTGCGGGATGCCTTCCTCGCCGCTCCGGGTCAGGCCGTCTGGCTCACCGTCTTCGAATGGAGCGGGCCACGGTCGCAGGCGGAGCTTCTGCCGTGGCTCGAGATCGCCTCGGCCGACGACCTCGACCTTGCCGCCGGTGCCATCGCAGCAAGCAGACGCAGCCGCGACGACATGCCGACGGCGATCGGCAACGCGCTCGGCCATGCGGCCACGCTTTTTCGCCGGGGGCCCGGCTGCGGGGCACAGACGCTCGACCTGTCGGGCGACGGAAAGAACAACGACGGCTTTCCGCCTGCATCGGCCTACCGCGCCTTCGACTTCGACCGGGTCACGGTGAACGGACTCGCCATCCGCGGCGGCGAGGCGGGCGTGGCCGACTACTATCGGGCCGAGGTGATCCGCGGCCCGGGCGCCTTCGTGATCGAGGCGGAGAGCTTCCGCGACTACGAACGCGCGATCCGGGCGAAGCTCGTGCGCGAATTGCAGGGGCCGGTGATCGGCTGGCTGCGCCCCGGCGCGCCGGGATGATCCGGCTCGCCCTGCTTCTGGCGTTCGTCGCCACCCCGGCCTCGCCTGCCTGCCGGCTCGCGCTCGCGCTCGGGATCGACGTGTCGCGCTCGGTCGACGCGCGGGACTATGCGATCCAGAGGGAGGGTCTGCTTGCCGCGCTGGCCGACCGCGTGATCGTCGATGCTTTCCTGAAACCCGAAGACCGCGTGGCGCTCGCGGTCTTCGAATGGTCGGGCCAGGCGCAGCAGGACATTGTCCTCGACTGGACGGAAGTGGCCGGCGAGGCCGACCTTGCCCGCATCCGCGACCGGATCGCCGGCCACCGCCGCGTCGCCGACCACCTGCCCACCGGCCTCGGCGCCGCGCTCGATTTCGGGCGGACTCTGCTCGACCGCGCGCCCGACTGTCTCGCCCGCACGCTCGACATCTCGGGCGACGGGCGCTCGAACGACGGGCGCAAGCCGGAAGAGGTCTACGCCGCGGAGGATTTCGGCGAGACGCTGGTGAACGGGCTGCCCATCGGCGGCCACGAGGCCGACATCGCTATCTACTACCGGACGCGGGTGATCCACGGACAGGGCGCCTTCGTCGAAATCGCCCGGACGCAGGACGACTTTCCCCGTGCGATCCGCCGCAAGCTGGAAAGGGAACTGACCGAGCAGCTTCTCGGCCGGGCGGAGGGATCGGGGCGGCCGGGGTGACGCCAGAGGGCAGCGACACCGGACAACCCGGCTCGGCTCCCCTTTACCCCGGGTCTCAGTCGACGATCTTCCAGTAGGAATCCTTCCGGACCACCTTTCCGTCCCGGAAGGTGTAGAAGTCGCATCCCCTCACGCGGACCTTTTCGCCCGCCGGGGTCGTGCCGGTCAGCAGCCATTTCGACATGCCGGTATTCCCCGAGGCGAAGCTCTCGATCTCGCCGTAGTGGACGTCCGGCGTGGTCTCGAACCTGGTCATCAGCCCGCGCCGCACCGCGTCGCGGCCGATGTAGCGGCGGCCGTGCGGATCGGGGCCGCGTGGAAGGTCGAGGCTGCAATCGTCGGCGAAGAACCGCATGATCGCGTCGATGTCATGGGCGTTGAAGGCTGCCGCGAGGCGCTCGAGCGTCGCCAGGATGGATGCCTCGTCAGACATGGGCGCGCCTCGCCAGCTCGCCGGACCCATCGCCGGACCCACATCATCATACACGATCGTCGCACAGGCCGGGAGGCAAAACGGCGCCGTCAATAGATATACCGGATCTGGTCGGTCCAGAATCGCTCCAGCCGCCGCAGGATCGCGTTCGCATCATCACCGGCGGCGAAGCCGATGACATGACGCGTCTCGAGCATCTCGGCATGGCGGCGGAAGAGGGTCGCGACCGCCTCGCGCACGCTGCGGCCCTTCGCGGTCAGGCGGACGCGCACCGACCGGCGGTCGACCTCGCAGCGCTCGTGGTGCATGTAGCCCATCTCAACGAGCTTCTTGAGGTTGTAGCTGACGTTGGAGCCCTGGTAGTAGCCGCGGGTCTTGAGTTCGCCCGCGCTCACCGTGTTCTCGCCGATGTTGAAGAGCAAAAGCGCCTGCACCGCGTTGATCTCGATCTGCCCGAGCCGCTCGAACTCGTCCTTGATGACGTCGAGCAGGAGCCGGTGCAGCCGCTCCACCAGTCCGAGCGTCTCCAGATACCCGGCATGCACGCCCCCGCGGGGGCGCTCCTCGACGATTGCGTGCAGGCTCATCTCTCACTCCGCCTCGCTGCTGCTGGGGGCAGAGTGGGCGGAAAGGGCAAAATTTCGGTTAAGCCGCGCAGGCCCGTGTCAAGCGGTCCTTCCCGCGCGGGCAAAGGCCGCAATCTCTGCGACAAGTTCGCCGAACCGCTCCGGCACCGGTCCCGCCCCGATGATCCAGGGATAGAGATCCTGGTCGTTCTCCGACAGGAGCGCATCGTAGAGGTCGAGCGACGCATCCTCCATCTGCCCGAGCCGCGCGTCGGCGAAGGGGCCGAGGATCAGGTCCATCTCCTTCGTGCCCCGCCGCCACGACCGCATGGTCATCCGCTTGAGCCGGGTCGCGCGAGCCTCGCCGGTGCCGCCCTCCGGCCCCGCCGCCGGCTGTGCCGCCGGATATGCCGCCGTCATGCCGGGCGCTGCCTTCGTGGTCATGGCCTCTTTCTCCGATGTCGCTTGAACGGGACGGGGCGCCACCTTAAGACATGGGCCCGGCGATTTCAAACCGGAGCCCAGATCATGGCCTTCCTCTCCGACACCCTGGCGCGGGTGAAGCCGTCCCCGACCATCGCGGTGACCAACAAGGCGCGGGAACTCAAGGCGGCCGGCAAGGACGTGATCGGGCTTGGCGCCGGCGAGCCGGATTTCGACACGCCGCAGAACATCAAGGACGCGGCCAAGCGCGCCATCGACGAGGGCAGGACCAAATACACCGCGGTCGACGGCATCCCCGAGCTGAAGGAGGCGATCTGCCGCAAGTTCAGGCGCGAGAACGGGCTGGACTATACGCCGGCGCAGATCAGCGTCGGCACCGGCGGCAAGCAGATTCTCTACAACGCGCTGATGGCGACGCTGAACCCCGGCGACGAGGTGATCATCCCCGCGCCCTACTGGGTCAGCTACCCCGACATGGTGCTTCTGGCCGGCGGCACCCCGGTGACGGTGACCTGCGGGATCGAGAGCAATTTCAAGCTGACGCCCGAAAAGCTCGAAGCGGCGATCACGCCGCAGACCAAATGGTTCATCTTCAACTCGCCGTCGAACCCCACCGGCGCGGGCTATACCGCCAGCGAACTCAAGGCCTTGACGGATGTTCTTCTGAAACATCCGCAGGTCTGGATCATGTCTGACGACATGTATGAACACCTCGTCTTCGACGATTTCCGCTTCGTCACCCCGGCCGAGGTGGAGCCCGGCCTCTACGACCGCACACTGACCTGCAACGGCGTCTCCAAGGCCTATGCGATGACCGGCTGGCGGATCGGCTACGCCGGGGGGCCGGCGCCCCTGATCAAGGCGATGGGCACGATCCAGTCGCAATCGACCTCAAACCCCTGCTCGATCGCGCAATATGCCGCGGTGGAGGCGCTGAACGGTCCGCAGGACTTCCTGGCCGAGAACCGCAAGGTCTTCCAGCGCCGCCGCGATCTCGTCGTCTCGATGCTGAACCAGGCGAAGGGGATCAAGTGCCCCCGGCCCGAGGGCGCCTTCTACGTCTATCCCGACATTTCCGCCTGCATCGGCAAGACCTCGGCCAGCGGCGCGAAGATCGGCAGCGACGAGGATTTCGCCACCGCGCTTCTGGAGGAAACCGGCGTCGCCGTCGTGTTCGGCGCGGCCTTCGGGGTTTCCCCGAACTTCCGCGTCAGCTACGCTACCTCCGACGCCGCGCTGGAGGAGGCCTGCCGGCGCATCCAGGCGTTCTGCGCCGGACTTCGCTGAGGGGGCAAATGGCGGGCGATCTGCCGGACCACTACTTCCGCATCCGCGAGAACGGCGCGGCGGTCTTCCGGGTCGATACGGAAAACCGCCAGCGGCGGATCGAGATGGACCAGATCGCCACCGTCAACGTGAAGAACGGCGAGATCAGGCCCCACGGCGACCGCGCTCTCTCCGACGCCGACATGGCCACGATCCGCGACTGGATCGCGGCGCGGACCGAAATGCTCGCCCGGCGCGACATCGACGACATCCACCGCGCGGTGGATCACCTGAATCTGACGGCGCAATGGGCCCAGTCGAAGGCGAGCGACGCCCAGCTCGACGAGGTGACCGATGCGCTTCTGCTGGCGATGCACGACCTGCGGACCGTGCTGGTGCGCAGGAAGGCCGAGCGGCTGATGAAGGCTCAGGGCGAAGGCTGAGCCACCGGCTGCGCGGTTCGGACGCAGGTTCCGCGCTTGCCGCGCCGGCGATCACTGGATACATTCAACACGTCGAATATATCGGAGCGGCCATGCCCCACATCGCCATCATCGGCTCCGGCTTCGCCGCGCTCACCACCGTCCGCGGCCTCCGCCGCCGGGGGGTCGGGGCCGAGCTCACCGTGATCTCGCCACGCGAGGACCTGCACTACCTGCCCTCCTCGATCTGGATTCCCGCGGGCCTGCGCCGGGGCGAGGCGCTGAGGCTGCCGCTTGCCCGCTTCTTCGCCCGCCACCGGGTGCGGTTCGTGAAAGCCTCGGTCACCGGGCTGGCCGCCCGGACGCGCACGATCACGACCGACACCGGCGAGACGATCGCGGCCGATCATGTCGTCATCGCCTCGGGCGGGCGGTTCCTGAAGAAGCTGCCCGGCATCGAACACGCGATCATCCCCTGCGAGGGCATCGCCGCGGCCGAGGCGATGACGGCGCGGCTGGCAGCACTCGACGGCGGCACCATCGCCATCGGCATGGCGACGAACCCCCAGGAGCCGGGCGCGATCCGCGGCGGGCCGATGTTCGAATACGCCTTCATCCTCGACCGGCTCTTGCGCCGCGAGGGCCGGCGCGACCGCTTCCGCATGGTCTTCTTCTCGCCCTCCGCGCGGCCGGGCCAGCGGCTTGGCGAAAAGGCGGTGGACGCGATCCTTGCCGAGATGACGCGGCGGGGGATCGAGACGCATCTCGGCCACAAGATGGTGCGGATCGGGCCCGACCGGGTGGTGACCGAAGGCGGAGAGATCGCCGCCGACCTGATCCTCTTCCAGCCCGGCATGACCGGCCCCGAATGGCTTGCCGCGACCGACCTGCCGCTGTCGCCGGGCGGCATGGTCCGCGCGGATGCGTTCGCCCGCGTCGAGGGCTGCGAGGGGATCTGGGTGGCGGGCGACGCGGGTTCCTACCCCGGTCCCGAATGGCTGCCGAAACAGGCGCACCAGGCCGATCTTCAGGCCCGCGCCGTGGCCGCCAACATCGCTGCCGCGCTGAAGGGCAAGGCGCCGTCCCGGACCTTCACGGCCGAACTCATCTGCATCATGGACAGCCTCGACCGGGGGATGCTGGTCTTCCGCCGCGGCAGGATCAACCTGACCCTTCCCGCGCTCAAACCGCTCCACTGGCTCAAGCGGGCGTTCGAGCGCCACTATCTGCGGGCCTATCGCTGAGCCAGGGGCCCCGCCAGAACCGCGTCATCAGAAGCGTGCCGGCGAAGACGAGCCCGATGACAAGGCCGATCCAGACGCCGACGCCGCCGAGCCCGAAGCGGAACGCCAGCACATAGCTCGACGGGATGCCGATGAGCCAGTAGCCGACCGAGGCGATGACCATCGGCCCCCGGGTGTCGTGCACGCCGCGCAGAAGGCCGAGCGCCATGACCTGCGCCGCGTCGGCAAGCTGAAACAACGCCGCAACCGCCAGGAGCGTGGCGCCATAGGCGAGGATCTCCGGCGTCTCTGGATTGGCCGGGTCGAGAAAGAGGCCGAGGAGCAGTTCCGGAACCGCCAGGAAGGCCGCGACGACGACGCCCGCCACCAGGACCACGAGCGCGATCGCCGCCATCGCGCCGTCCCGCAGGCTCCGGGTGTCGTCGGTTCCGACCGTCCGCCCCGCGCGCACCGTGGCGGCATTGGAGAGGCCGAGATAGACCATGAACGAGATCGCGCCGAGTTGCAGCGCGATTCCGTGGGCGGCGAGTTCCCTGGTGCCGATCCACCCCATCATCAGCGCCGCCGTCTCGAACATGCCCGCCTCGAAGAGCCCGGTCATTCCGATCGGCCAGCCGAGCCGCCAGACCTGGACGAAGGCGGTCCAGTCGGCGCGCCAGAACCGCGCGAACAACCGGAACCTGGCCAGCGCCGGATCGAGGGCCGCGACCACGGCAAGGATGACGACGGTCAGCACCTGCGCCACCACGCTGGCCAGCGCGGAGCCCTGGACGCCAAGCTCGGGCGCGCCCCAGTTGCCGAAGATGAAGGCCCAGTTGAGCGCCGCGTTCACCACCGTGGCCGCGAGCGTGGCCCAGAGCACGATCCCGGCCCGTTCCACCGAGGACAGGAAGCCCTTCATGGCCATGACGAGAAGCGCGGGCACCATTCCCGCCCCCGCGACCCTGAGATAGTCCTGCGCGAGGGCGGCCACCTCCGGCGCCTGCCCGAGCGCGAGAAGCAGCGACCCGGACCACCAGAGCGCGGGATAGATCGCAACGCCATAGAGCGCCGAAAGCCAGAGCGCCATCCGGGTGTCGCGCCGGACCTGGGTCTCGTCGCCGCGGCCGAGCTCGACCGCGACCATCGGCATCACCGCCTGCGCGAACCCCGAGCCGAGGATGAAGAAGATGAAGAAGGTCGCGCCGCCAAGCACCACGGCGGCAAGCTCGGTCACCCCGTACCAGCCGACCATGACGGTGTCCGTGACATGGAGCGCGATCTGCGCCAGATGGGAGCCCGCAAGCGGCAGGCCGAGCGCCAGAACCGCCTTCAGATGCGCCGCGAATGGTGTCCGGTCCTGCCGCATCCGAGAGGCTTACGCCCCGGCGGGGGCAAGGTCCAGAGCCTGCGCGGGGGGCCGCGGCCGCGCCCCGCCGCCGGACTGCCCGGGACGGGTCTACGATAGCGGCGGCGGACGACTGCGGGCGGGCGCGTCGCGGCGGAGGGGGCGGCTCGTGCGCCCCTCAGGTCTTGGCGGCGGGCCCGTTGGCGCGCGCGCCTGCGCGCTTGCCGGATTTCCCCTCGGGGGAGGCGGCATCCTTGCGGCCCCCTTCGGCGTGGTTGCCGCGCCTGAGATCGGGGTGGAGCGAGGCGCCGAGGATGTGGTCCGACCCGCGCACCACATGGCTCGCCCGCCCGACGATCAGCGGATCGGGGGCCTGCACCACCGCCGCATCCTTGCCCGGATAGTCGAGCGAGGCGAGGAAATGGCGCATGCAGTTGAGCCGGGCGCGCTTCTTGTCGTCGGACTTGACGATCACCCAGGGCGCGTCGGCGGTGTCGGTGTAGAAGAACATCGCCTCCTTCGCCTCGGTGTAGTCGTCCCACTTGTCGAGCGACGCCTTGTCGATCGGCGAGAGCTTCCACATCTTCAGGGGATCGGTCTCGCGGGCGAGGAAGCGGCGGCGCTGTTCCTCGCGGGTGACCGAGAACCAGTATTTGTAGAGCCTTATGCCGGAGCGGACCAGCATCCGCTCCATCTCCGGGGCCTGGCGCATGAACTCGAGGTAGTCGGTGGGCGAGCAGAAACCCATGACCCGCTCCACCCCGGCGCGGTTGTACCAGGAGCGGTCGTAGAACACCATCTCGCCGGCGGTCGGCAGATGCTCGATGTAACGCTGGAAGAACCACTGCCCCTTCTCGACATCGGACGGCTTGTTGAGCGCCACGACGCGCGCGAAGCGCGGGTTGAGATGCTCCATGAACCGCTTGATCGTGCCGCCCTTGCCGGCGGCGTCGCGCCCCTCGAAGAGGATGATGAACTTCTGCCCGGTCTCCTGCGCCCAGATCTGGACCTTCAGAAGCTCGGCCTGAAGTTTCGCCTTCTCGGCCTCGTAGGTTCTCACCCCCATCTTGTGCGAATAGGGGTAGGTGCCGGTTTCGAACGCATGGCGGATCGCGTCGGCATCGACGACCGGAAAGGCCCGGGGGCCGGTCGGCGCCGCGCCCCCGACGGCCTTCTCCCGCTCCGCGGCTTCGGCCGTGACCGGGACCTGCGCATCCTCGTTCGCCTCGAACCCATCGGCACCCGCAACATCGGCCATCCGTCTCTCCCTCTGGCTGAAAAACCTGGGTCTCTTACCACAAAGGATCGCACGGCACCTTGACCGGCGTCAATTTTGGGCAAGGCCGCTTTTCGCCGGGGCCGGGCTGCGCTACCGATGAGCCGACGACACCCGGAGGAACCCATGCTCACGATCTACGGCGTCTCTCGCAGCCGCGCCTCGCGCAACTTCTGGCTTCTGAACGAACTGGACCTGGAATTCGAGCATGTCCCGGTGATCCAGGCCTACCGCCTGCCCGACCCCGCGGCCGAGAGCGCGCCGTTCAACACCCAGTCGCCGGGCTTTCTCTCGATCAGCCCGGCGGGTGCCGTGCCGGTGCTGCGCGACGGCGATTTCGTGCTGTCGGAATCGCTCGCCATGAACCTCTACATCGCCGGCAAGGCGGGCGGCCCGCTTGCCCCCGCAAACGCACGGGAAACCGCGCTGATGGAGCAATGGGCGCTTTACGGCGCCACCTCGATCGAGGCCCATGCGCTCGCCATCCTCTATGCCCATTCCGAGGGTCGCGCCAAGAGCCCCGAGGGGGAGGCCGAGATCGCCGCCGAGGTGGCGCGGCTGCGCCGGCCGCTGGGCGTGCTCAACTCCCACCTGCGCGACCACGGCCATGTGGTCGGCGGCCGCTTCACCGTGGCCGACATCAACATGGCCGAGATCGTGCGCTACGCACATGCCGAACCCGGCCTGATCGCTGGCTATCCGGCGATCGCGGAATGGCTTGCCGCCTGCCATGCCCGGCCCGGCTTCAAGGCGATGTGGGAAAAGCGGCTGGCCGAGCCGGCGTGACTTTGACCGGATCGTGATTGAAAATGTGCGGCGGCCTATGGGGTTGGCTTCCGGGCGGTGGACGTCGCATTGATGCTGAACGGGGTGACAATCGACCGGATCGTCGGGGAGGTGGGCCAGATCATCGTCCGCCTCGCCAGGGCCGGATGGACGAGGGCGGCGGACTGGCTCAGGGGCCCGCTGACTTTCCTCACGCCCCTTCCCGGTAGCTCGCGGCGTAGGTCACCGGGAAGTTCACCGACCGGGCGATGAAGCAGACCGCGTGGATCCGGCCGTGGATCGCGTCGGCCGCCGCCAGATCGGTGCCCGGGGCGACGGTGATTTCCGGCCTGAGTTCCGCCGCGACGAACCGCCCCGCCCCCGAAGGCAGCACCTCTCCCCGCCCCAGCGGCCGGTCGCGGTAGCCGGTGACGACCAGCCCCGCGTCGCTGGCATAGTGCAGATACCACAGCATGTGGCAGGCCGAGAGCGCGGAGAGAAGCAGGTCCTCGGGGTTCATCTTCGAGGGGTCGCCGCCGAGCGCGGGATCGTTGGAACAGTGGATCACCGCCTTGCCCGGCACGGCGACGTCCCAGATCCGGTCGTATCCGCGGTAGTTCCGCGTCCCCTCGCCGCGGTTGCCGGTCCAGACGATCTCGCTTGTGAAGTCGTGTCCCATCGGAGCCACCTACCCCGCGATCGCCCGGACGGCGAGGAACACCGCCGCCGACATCGCCGCCGAGGCCGGCACGGTCACCACCCAGGCCGCGGCGATGGTCGAGACATGCGCCCGCCGCACCAGCTTGCGCCGGCCGCGCTCCTCGGGCGATAGCCAGTCGCGGTCGGGCGTGTCGATCCGCGCCTTCCTCAGCCGCCGTTCGGTGTCCCATTCGCGGAAGAAGCCGACGCCGAAGACCGCGCCCACCGCGATGTGGGTGGAGCTGACCGGCAGGCCGAGCCAGCTTGCAACGATGACGGTGATCGCCGCCGAAAGCGCCACGCAATAGGCCCGCATCGGGTTGAGCTTGGTGATCTCGGAGCCGACCATGCGGATCAGCCGCGGCCCAAACAGGAAAAGCCCCACCGAGATGCCGAAGGCGCCGATCACCATGACCCAGAGCGGAACGCTCACCACCACGCCGTTGGTGTCGCCGTGCAGCGAGGCCTCGACGATCGCGGCGAGCGGCCCGACGGCATTGGCCACGTCGTTGGCGCCGTGCGCGAAGCTCAGCAGCGCGGCCGAGACGACCAGGGGGATGTTGAAGAGCACCTTGAGCGACTTGTTGCGGTTCTCCATCCCCGCCGACTGGCGGCGCACGACCGGGATCATCACCGCCCAGGTCACCGCGCCGCCGGCGAGCCCGATCAGCAACGCCGAGCCGAGCGAGACGTCCACCACCTGCTTCAGCCCCTTCAGCGCGAGGTAGGCGGCAAAGGCGCCTGCCATGATGCCGACGAGCATCGGCACCCAGCGCCGCGCCGCCGCGACCTTGTCCTCCTGGTAGATGATCCGCGCCTTGATGAACCACAGGAATCCCGCCGCCACGACGGCGCCGAGCACGGGCGAGATCACCCAGCTTGCGGCGATGGTGCCGAGGCTGGCCCAGTTGACCGCGCCGAACCCCGCCGCGGCGGCGCCTGCGCCGACGACGCCGCCGACGACGGCATGGGTCGTCGACACCGGCGCGCCGATCCAGGTGGCGAGATTGACCCAGAGCGCCGAGGCGAGGAGTGCGGCCATCATCGCCCAGGTGAAGGCGGCGGGCGTGGCGATGCTGTCGGGCGCGACGATGCCCTTGGAAATCGTCTCGACGACATCGCCGCCGGCGATCAGCGCCCCGGCGCTCTCGAAGATCGCGGCGATCACGATCGCCCCCGTCATCGTCAGCGCATTGGCGCCGACCGCCGGGCCCATGTTGTTGGCGACGTCGTTGGCGCCGATGTTCAGCGCCATGTAGGCACCGAACGCCGCGGCGACGACTACGATCAGCGTGTTGCTGGTCTGGCCGAGGAAGAGCGCGGCGGCGAGGCCCGCCGCGACGATGAAGAGGAAGGCGATCCCCGGGCCGGCGTAGCGCCGCGCGACACGGCTCGTCGCAAGCTCCAGGTCGGAGAACCGCCCGAGGTCGCGGTCCAGCGTCTCCAGGTGACGCGCTTCGAGATCCTTGTCTGCCATGTGCCCCCGCCGGTTCCGGCTGCTGGGTAAGCGGGAATCGGCGGCAGATCAATCTTTCTCGCGAGCGGGCGCGCGGATCGGCGCGGCGAAGGTGCCTTATCCCGGCTTGCGCGCCACGAAGTCGATCAGCGCCGAGCGGCCGCGATGGGCGCACCCTTCCTCCACCTCGGCGTCGTAGTCCTCGGCGCTCAGCACCTCGTAGCCGGCGAAGGCGTCGCGGAGCATCGGCAGGGTATACATGTTCTCCTCCGCCGACGGCCCGCCGGTGCCGTAGCCGACCTGCCGCGGTGCGTAGCCGTGCAGCAGCACGAGCCCGCCCGGCACCAGCGCCCGGTCGATCCGGGTGAAGAGCCGTGCCCGTTCCTCCGGCCCGACGAACTGGATGAAGATGCCCACGACCACGTCGAAGACCCGCGACCAGTCCCAGCCGTCGAGGTCGGCGAGGTGGAAATCGACTGCGACGCCGCGGTCATCCGCGAGCCGGCGCGCCTTCTCCACCGCGTTCGGCGAGGGCTCGAAGGCGGCCACGCGCAAGCCCTGCCCGGCAAGCCAGACCGAATTGCGCCCCACGCCGTCGGCGATCGACAGCGCCGTCTGCCCCGGCCTCAGCCAGCCCGCGGCGCGGGTCAGGAAGGCGGCGGGCTCGGTGCCGAAAAGATACCCGTCCCCGGCGTAGCGATCGTTCCACATCGGCCTCTCCCTTGTGTGCCGCAACCGGACCTCGCCCATATG
Source organism: Albidovulum sp. (assembly GCA_030837825.1). Classification (GTDB taxonomy): domain Bacteria; phylum Pseudomonadota; class Alphaproteobacteria; order Rhodobacterales; family Rhodobacteraceae; genus Albidovulum. The sequence goes on along the minus strand of JAUQYB010000021.1, from coordinate 4,340 downwards.
TCGCGGCGGCGGGGCGAAGGTTCAACCCCTGCCCGCTTGCCCCCGGGCCCCCCGCATGGTCTAATCGCCGGCCAACCAGAACCAGAGCAGCATCATGGCCGACGACCTCCTCTCCGCCCGCGCCGACGACTACAACGCCGCCTCCATCGAGGTGCTGGAGGGGCTGGAGCCGGTCCGCAAACGGCCCGGCATGTATATCGGCGGCACCGACGAACGCGCGCTCCACCATCTCGTCGCCGAAATCCTCGACAACTCGATGGACGAGGCGGTGGCCGGCCACGCCAACCGGATCGAGGTGGAGCTTCACGCCGACCATGCCGTCACCATCCGCGACAACGGCCGCGGCATCCCGGTGGACCCGCATCCGAAGTTCCCCGGCAAGTCCGCGCTCGAGGTGATCCTCTGCACGCTGCACGCCGGCGGCAAGTTCTCCGGCAACGCCTATGAGACCTCGGGCGGCCTTCACGGCGTTGGCGCCTCGGTGGTCAATGCGCTGTCGGACTCGATGGTCGTCGAGGTCGCCCGCAACAAGGAGCTTTTCGAGCAGCGTTTCTCGCGCGGCGTGCCGCAGGGGCCGGTGAGGAAGATCGGCGCGGCGCCCAATCGCCGCGGCACCGCCGTCACCTTCCATGCCGACGAGGAAATCTTCGGCCACCACCGCTTCAAGCCCGCCCGGCTCTTCAAGATGGTGCGCTCCAAGGCCTACCTCTTCTCGGGGGTGGAAATCCGCTGGAAATCCGTTCTCGACGACGGCGAGACGCCGGCGGAGGCGGTGTTCCACTTTCCCGGCGGGCTTGCCGACTACCTCAGCGAAAGCCTCGAGGGCGCCACGACCTATGCCGACCGGCCCTTCGCCGGCAAGGTGGGCTTTCAGGACAAGTTCGGCGAGCCGGGCAGCGTCGAATGGGCGATCAACTGGACGCCCTCGCGCGACGGCTTCATCCAGTCCTACTGCAACACCGTTCCGACGCCCGAGGGCGGCACCCACGAGGCCGGATTCTGGGCGGCGATCCTCAGGGGCATCCGCGCCTATGGCGAGCTGGTGTCGAACCGCAAGGCGGCGCAGATCACCCGCGAGGATCTCATGGCCGGGGGCTGCGCGCTCGTCTCCTGCTTCATCCGCGAGCCGCAGTTCGTCGGCCAGACCAAGGACCGGCTGGCAACCGAATCCGCCGCCCGGATGACCGAGGGCGCGGTCCGCGACCATTTCGACAACTGGCTGGCGGCCGACACGAAATCGGCCGGCGCGATCCTCGACTTCCTCGTCCTCAGGGCCGAGGAGCGGCTGCGGCGCAAGCAGGAGAAGGAGACGGCGCGCAAGACCGCCACCAAGAAGCTTCGCCTGCCCGGCAAGCTCGTCGACTGCTCGGCCACCAGCCGCGAGGGGACCGAGCTTTTCATCGTCGAGGGCGACTCGGCCGGCGGGTCGGCCAAGATGGCGCGCGACCGCGCCACCCAGGCTCTGCTGCCGCTCCGCGGGAAAATCCTCAACGTCCTCGGCGCGGCCTCGTCGAAGCTCGGCACCAACCAGGAGATCAGCGACCTCGCCCAGGCGCTCGGCGTCGGGCTGGGGACAAAGTTCAACGTCGACGACCTGCGCTACGAGAAGGTCATCATCATGACCGACGCCGATGTCGACGGCGCCCATATCGCCTCGCTCCTGATGACCTTCTTCTTCACCCAGATGCGGCCGATGATCGACAAGGGGCACCTCTACCTCGCCTGCCCGCCGCTCTACCGCCTGACCCAGGGCGCGCGGCGGCTCTACGTGGCCGACGACGCCGAGAAGGAGGAATGGCTGGCCAGGGGCCTCGGCGCCAAGGGCCGGATCGACGTGCAGCGCTTCAAGGGCCTCGGCGAGATGGACGCCAAGGATCTGAAAGACACCACGATGAACCCCGAGACGCGCAAGCTGATCCGCGTCTCGATCGACGAGGACGAACCGGGCGAGACCTCCGACCTCGTGGAGCGGCTGATGGGCAAGAAGCCGGAACTTCGTTTCCAGTATATCTCCGAGAATGCGAGGTTCGTCGAGGAGCTGGACGTGTGAGGTTTGCTAGCGAACCACTCCCTTTCCTTCACGATGCTCACCCCCTGCCCGATGTATCCCGCGCCAAATCGGGCCGCGCCTGCCACCCGGCCCGCCCACGCGGCGGGCGTTCTTCGGGGCAACGGTCCACCGGACCTTTCCCTGTCAGTCCTCGGTCCCGGTTGAAAACCGCGTGCCCTTCGCCGAGACTTCCCCCGAACGCACCGCGTCTGGAGGGCGACCAGATGTCAGAAATCACCGGCGGATGCCTCTGTGGCGCGGTGCGCCTCACTGCGACGGGCGAGCCCTGTCGCGTCGGCCTCTGCCACTGCCTCGACTGCCGCAAGCACCACGGCGCGCTCTTCCACGCCTCGGCGATCTTCCCCGAGGCCGCGGTGACCGTCACCGGCGAAACCCGCAGCTTCCGGGGCCGGCACTTCTGTCCGCTCTGCGGCTCCCCGGTCTTCGGCCGCTCGGGCGACGAGGTGGAGGTGAACCTCGGCGCGCTCGACGCGCCCGATCAGTTCACGCCCAGCTACGAACTCTGGACGATCCGGCGCGAGGGCTGGCTGCCGCCCTTCCCGCTCCGCCACCACTACGAGCGCAACCGCGAAAGCACCGGCCGGTCCGAGGACTAGCCACCGGGTGCACCAGCCCCCGGACATGCAAAAGGCGGGGCTCCAGCCCCGCCTTCCGGATTCGATCGTTTCGTCCGCTGTCAGGCGAGCGCGAGGTTCGTCGCCGATTCCCGGCCGTCGCGGCCGGATTCGATGTCGAAGGTCACCTTCTGGCCGTCCTTCAGGTCGCGGATGCCCGCGCGCTCGAGAGCCGAGATGTGGACGAACACGTCCTTTTTGCCGCCATCGGGGGCAATGAAGCCGAAGCCCTTGGTGGCATTGAACCATTTCACGGAGCCGGTGGCCATCGTGAGTTCTCCTTGTGATCTGCCGCCCACACAACGCAGCGGCCCGGCGCAGTCAGTCGCATTCGATAAACTGGCCGATGACGGAGACAGTGGTCGAAAGTGGTAACGTCGCGCGGCCTAGATGCGTCCTTTTGGCGCAAATTGCAAGGGGGATCGTGATCGCCCGCCCGTGCGGCAAGCCGGAAAGGCGGGATTTCCCGCCCTTCCGCCCCTCCCGCTCTCCCCACCGTTCAGTTGCCGCCGAGCTTCCGTATCCGCCCCTCGACCCCTGTCGTGACCTTGCCGGTCGCGGCGATGTAGTCGATCACGTCGTTGGCCATGAGGCTGCCGTTGCCGGCGTTGACGATCACCTTGCCGCCGCCGAGTGCGGCGTAGCCGTCGCCGCCCGCCAGCATGTAGTCGTTGGTCGCGACGGTATAAACCTTGTCGAGGTCGAGCGGCTGGTCGCCCACCATCACCTCCGACACGCGCGACCCGGCCGGGGCCGAGGCATCGAAGGCGAAGCTGATGCCGGACACCTGCGGGAAGCGGCCCGCGCCCTTCTCGACCTGGCTCACCCCGTTTTCCAGCGCGGCAAGGATCTGGCTGCCCGGAAGCTCGGTCATCACGGTCACGTTGCCGAAGGGAAGCTCGGTCAGGATGTCGCGCCGCGTCAGCTTCAGCCCCGCGTCATAGGTGCGGTCGGCGCGGATGCCGCCGCCATTGGTGAAGCCGATCTCGGCCCCGGTGGCCGCGCGCATCGCGTCGGCGATCACGTTGCCCATCGCCGATTCCTCGGCGCGCACCACGTTCCTGCGGCTGTCGAGCGGCACCTCGGTGGTGCCGATCTCGACATTCAGGCTCTCGTCGAGCTGCTTCTGGAACTCGTCCACCTTGGCCTGGGTCTCGGGGTCTGGCGTCACCGAGGCGGTGTCGATGAAGCGGAACGCCGGCACCCAGTCGATCGTGCGCTTGCCGTCGTCGTCCTGGCCGATCTCGACCGTCAGGTCGACGGGCGACAGGAAGCGCGCGTCCATCGAGGTTTCGACATAGGCGGTCACCCCGTCATAGGCCGTGGCATAGGAATGATCGTCGCCCGACAGGATCACGTCGAAGGCGTGGCTGGCGATCAGCTTGCGGTCGTTCGACATGTCGGTCTGCACCACGCCGACGACGATGTCTGCGCCGTCCTCGCGCGCCTTCTCCGCCGCGGCCACGGCGGTGTCGACCGTGGGCAGGAATCTCAGGTCGCCCGCATTCGCCACTTCCGGCGTCGTGTCCTGCGCCACGGGGACGAGCGCGACCTTGAGCCCGCCCACCTCCTTGACCATGACGCCGCCGAGCCCCTCGACGGGCGATCCGTCGGCATTGGTGATGTTGATCGCGGCCCAGGGGTATTTCGACGCC
>JAUQYB010000020.1 GCA_030837825.1 Albidovulum sp. | reverse complement strand
CGCTCGCGCTCGAGCGGGTCTGACGGGGCAGTGTGACGGGCGCCGTCTCGGGGGCATCGAGCCCCCGTCGCCGGGGCCGCGCCGGCGCGCGGCCTGCCTCCGGCGGGGGTATTTAGGCAACGAAGACGCCGCCGGGGGAAGACCTCTAGGGGCGCAACCGCACTTCGGCGCGGGCACTGAGTCCGCGGGCGTCGATGACCGAAAGCGTCAGGTGGCCGGGCCCCGGCGCCGGCAGTGCGGTTTCGCGGGCGCGGCCGGCGAGCACCACCGGCGCGCCGTTGGCGAGCCAGGTGAAGGGCGGCGTGCCGCCGCGGACCTTGAGCGCGAGCGAGGGCCCGGGTTCGATCTCTGCCCCGTCCGGCGGGAAGGCGATCTCCGGTCCTTCCCCCGCCGCGACGAGGGTTTCGCCCCGGGGCCGGAAGCGTTGCAGCGGCTGCGGCAGCCGGGCATTCGGCAGGATCAGCGTTGCGGGCGGCGGCGGTGGCAGGGCCACGGGGGTCGGGACGATGCGGGCGAAGGCGTCGAAGAGCACCGGTGCCGCCAGCGCGCCGCCGAAGGCGCCGGGCAGCGAGGCGCCATCGGGCCGCCCCATCCAGACGCCGGCGACATGGGCGCCGTCGAAGCCCACCGCCCAGGCGTCGCGGTGTCCGTAGCTGGTGCCGGTCTTGTAGGCGATCCGGTGCGCGGGGGCGTTGGCGGGCGGCGGCAGGCCGGCGAGGATGTCGGCGACAAGCCAGGCGGCCTCGGGCGAGAAGAGCGGTGCGGTGTCGGGCTGTGGCGCGCCCGGTGCCGTGGTGAGGCGGACCGGCCTTCCGAGCCGGGCCAGCGCCGCATAGGCCGAGACGAGGTCTTCGAGCGTGAGGCCGAGGCCGCCGAGGGCGACGGCGAGGCCGGGCTCGCCCCCGGGCAGGACGGGATCGGCCCCGGCCTTGCGCAGGGTGGAGAGGAGGCGCGCGGGGCCAATCGCCTCGGTCAGGCTGACGACCGGGATGTTCAGCGACAGTTGCAGCGCCTCGCGCACGGTGATCGTGCCCCGGAAGCTGCGGTCGAAGTTCTGCGGCGCATAGCTGCCGAAGGCCACCGGCCGGTCCTCGATCAGCGTTTCCGGGTGGGCGAGCCCCTCGTCGAAGGCCAGCGCGTAGACGAAGGGCTTCAGCGTCGAGCCGGGCGAGCGCAGCGCGCGGGTCATGTCGATGAAGCCGCCGCGCTCGGGATCGGTCCAGTCGGGCGAGCCGACCGAGGCGAGGATCTCGCCGGTCCGGTGGTCGGCCACGAGCAGGGCGAGCGAGGCGCGCGCCGGAGAGGTGCGCGCGGCGCGGGCGGCCAGCGCCTCGAGGCTTCTCTGCAGCGCGGGGTCGATCGTGGTGGCGATGTGCCCGGCGGTCGGCGTTTCTCGGCGGAGCCGCTCGGCGAGATGGGGGGCGAGCGCGGGGAAGGCGCGGCGCGCGGCGGGCACGGGTTCGGACAGCGCCGCCCGGGCGCGGTCGGTGTCGAGCGTCCCTTCGTCGGCAAGCCGTGCAAGAACGCGGGCGCGGGCCGCTGCCGCCGCCGCCGGCGCGCGGTCGGGGCGGCGGGTTTCGGGCGACTGCGGCAGCGCCACGAGAAGCGCGCTTTCGGCAGGCGTGAGGCGGCGCGGCTCCTTGCCGAACCAGGCCAGCGTCGCCGCACGGATGCCCTCCAGGTTGCCGCCGTAGGGGGCAAGGCGCAGATAAAGGCCGAGAATCTGGTCCTTCGTCAGCCGCCGTTCCAGCGCCAGTGCCACCCGGATCTGGCGGAGCTTGCCTGCAAGCCGCCCGGTGCCGCTGCCTTCGATGAGCCGCGCGACCTGCATCGTCAGCGTCGAGCCCCCCGAGACGACGCGGCCCGCAGCCGCCGCCTGGCCCGCAGCACGCAGAAGCGCGATCGAGTCCACCCCGCCGTGGCGGTAGAAGCGCTTGTCCTCGTAGGCGACGAGCATGGCGAGAAAGCCCGGATCGACCGCGCCCGGCTCCAGCCGCCAGCGCCCGTCGGCCACGGTGAACGCACGCAGGAGCGTGCCGTCGCGCGCCGTCACCTCCACCCCCGTCGCCACCGTCAGGGGCGGCAGGGCGGTCCGGTCGATCCAGAGGTCGGCCGCGTCGCGCGAGAGACCGGCCGCGAAGAGCCCCGCCGCAAGCGCGAAGGGCAGGAGCGGTCTCACTCCGTCACCGTCACCCTGCCCGCGGCCGTCCGCGCCCGGTAGTCGGGGCGGTACATGTCCTCGACGCTGGCGGCCGGCTGGCGGAACGTCCCCGGCGAGATCGCCCGGACGATGTAGGCCAGCCGGAACGGCTCGGGCGAGGTCCAGTCCACCGCTGCGATGAACCGGTCCTGCCGGAACTCCGCTGTGCGGGTCTCGGCCGTCTCCAGCCAGCCGAGCGCGGCGATGTCGCCCGAGTGCAGGAGCGCGGGGTTGTCGATCTCGAAGCCCGCGGGCAGCGGGTCGTTGACGATCAGCCGCGCCTCGCCGCCCGCGGTCGGCGTCACCTCGATCACCGCGACAAGGCGGGTGCCCTGCCGCACCGTGGCGATGTCGACCGGCTCGCCCTCGGGCGTGTAGTAGCTCCGCGCGATGGCATAGCCCTTGCCGCCGGCGGGTTCTGGCTCGGTCGGCACGCCGAAGGTGGTGAGCGTCAGCGTCGCGTTGCGCCCGGTGCCGTTGGTGATGACCTGCGGCTCCCGCGCGTCGGCGTCGAGGGCGCGGACGAGCGGGCCGTTGACCGCGGCGCCGTTGACGGTGAAGCCCTCGGTCCCCGGCCGGTCGATCAGCGCATGGGTGGCAAGAAGCGCCCAGGCCGCCTCCTGCGTCGAAAGCCGCTGGCCGGCCATCGCCGAGGCCACCGAATTGCCGAGCGTCCCGGCGTCGATCGCCTCCGACCCAGCCTCGGTGGCAAGTGCCAGAAGGGCGGTCGCGTCGCGCAGGTTGGTGCCGTAGTCGGCGCGCCAGAGATGCGCTTCCGTCGTGCCCTGCCGGGCGAGAAGCGTCGCAGCGGCGGCGAACATCGCATCGGCCCGCCGCTGGTCGCCGTAGGCGGCGAGAGCGGCGCCGAGCTGGGCCGCGGCGATGGGGGTGTCGAAGGCCTGGGCCTTCACATCCGTGTAGTAGCGCAGATCGCCGATTGCCGCGGCGCCCTCGCGCGCCAGCACCATCAGCGCATAGGCGTAGGGCCCGCCGCCCTCGTCGAAGTCGGGCGCGTAGTTGACCTGGTTGCGGAGGTTGTCGAGTGCGTTGCGGAAGGCGGTGTCGGGCACGGCGTAGCCCTGCGCCTTCGCCCGGCTGAGGAAGTCGGTGACATAGGCGTCGAGCCAGAGATCGCCGGCATCGGGATACCACAGGCCGAATGCCCCGTTGGGCGACTGGTTGAGAAGGATCCCGGCGATCGTCTCATCGACCCGCTTCCTCACGTCGCTGCCGCCGGCGGCCCCCATCGCCGTCGCCACCTGGTCGAAGTAGAGCAGCGGCAGCGCCTTCGAGGCGAGCTGTTCGGTGCAGCCATAGGGATAGGCGTCGAGCGCGGCAAGAAGGCCGGGCGCATCGAAGCGCGCAAGCGGGCCCGCCGCCAGCGTGGCGCGGCCTGAACCCGGCAGGAGCCCGGCAAAGACGTTCTCGTCCAGCGTGAAGCTCGCCCCGACGGCAAGGTCGAACCGGCTCTGCCGGGCGATCTCGGGATCGTTGGCCTGGACCGGGATCGTCAGCGTCTTGAGAAGCTGCCTGCCGTCCGGCGTGGTCAGGGCGACGCGGAGGCTCGCGGTGCCCTCGGCATCGGGGGCGCTCAGCGGCACGCTCAACTCGGCCTTGCCCGTCTCGGCCAGATCGAGGCCCGATGGCGCGGCGCCGAGCGTCACACCCTCGCCCGAGACATCGAGCCCCATGCGTCCCGAAGGCCCGGTGGCGTGGACGATCTCCAGCAGCACCCGCGACGTGTCTCCGGGGGCGAGGAAGCGCGGCACCGAGGCGGTGACGACGACCGGATCGCGAACCAGCACGTCCGTCTCTGCCTGCCCCACCGCGGTCTTCGACCAGACGACGGCCATCAGCCGCACCGTGCCATTGAAGGCCGGCAGCGGGATGTCCGTCCGGGCATAGCCGTCGGCGCCGACGGTCAGCGGGCCGGAGAACCAGGCCATCAGCTCCTCGGTCGGGGGCGGCGCCTGCATCTTCAGCCCCGCAGCGGCGTCGCCGCCGGAGCGCACGATGCCCGGTGCGCCGTTCCGGCCGTCGATCAGCCGCCCGTAGAGGTCGCGGATGCCGACGCCGAGCCTGCGCTGGCCGAAGTAGTGGCCCTCCGGGTCGGGGGAGGTGAAGCCGGTCAGGTTCAGGATGCCGAGGTCCACGGCGGCGACGGTGGCGAAGACCGGATCGCCCGCACCCGCGCCCTCGACCTCCAGCGCGACCGGCAGCGACCCGCGCGGCGCGGCCTCTGCCGCGACGTCGAAGGTGGCCGAAAGCTTCCGCGCGCCGGGATCGACCGCGGCGTAGGAGAGCCCGAGCGCCCTTGTCGGCGCCCGCCCGGCCTCGGCGTTCAACGGCCGGACCACCGAGGCGGTGACATAGGCGCCCGCGCCCCAGTCGTCGGTCACCGGCAGGTCGATCACGGTCTCTCCCGCCGTCACCGGCACCGCCTTCATGTCGATCAGCCGGTTCGACAGCACCGTGACCAGCGCCACGCCGTCCGTCCGCGGCTCGATCCTGAGCTTCGCGGTGTCGCCGGGGCGATAGGCGTCACGGTCGAGCGCGACCGTCAGCGTGTCCGGTGTCTCGGAGGCGTCGGCGGGAACATACCAGCCGGCGTAGAACTCCATCGAGGAGGCGGAATAGGGGCCCTCCGTCGCCTCCACCACGATCTCATGGTTGCCCCAGTCCACCGGCGCGGCAACCGTCACCGGCCCTTCCGGCGTCAGCGTTGCGTCGCCTTCTGCCACGCGCGACCGCGTCGTCGTCACCTCCCAGTTCCACTGGCCGTAAAGCGAATACCACTGGTAGTTCGTCTCGATCCGGTTGACCGTCCAGTGCACCTGCCGCGCCGCCGGCTTTTCGTCCGGGCCGACCGCGATCAGCGAGAACGCGGCCTCTGCCCCCTGCGGGACGGTGCCCTCCGCGAAGGCAGGCTTGATTCCGATGACCGGCGCGTCGGGCAGGATGCGGCGGGTGATGTGGCGTTCGACCGGGCGGCCGGAACCTTCCTTCAGCCGCACCGCGATCCGCGCCTCCAGCGCCCGGCTGGCCGCCTCGCCGAGGTCAGGGAAAGCCACCGGAACCTCGGCATGGCCCGCCGCGTCGGTCTCGGCCACGCCGGCGAGGCTGTCGCGCCAGGGGGAGAACGGCTCATCGTATTTGCCGAAGCTGTAGCCGGGGAAGGCGTCGAGCGCATTCAGCGCGGTCAGCCGCAGATCGCCCTCCATCTGGAGCCCGGCGCCGGGCGCGCCGAAAAGGTAGCGGGCATCGACCGAAAGCACGGGCAAATCGGACAGCCGGATCGCACCCACGGGCAGCGCGAGCGTGAAGTCGATCCGTTCGGGCAGGAAATCCTCGACGAGGAAGCCCTGCGCGGCGAGCACCGTCTTCTCCTCGACGAAGGTCTCGATCCGCCAGGTGCCGCGCGGGGCATTGCCGGCAAGCGGCAGCGCGGCGGTGAACCCGCCGGCGCCGGCCGGCGCCAGCAGCGCGCGGGAATATTCCACGCCATCCGGCCGCACCAGACGCGCCGTCATCGGCAGGCCGTCGAGCGCCTCCATCCTCGCATCCCGGGCGAGGATCGTGGCGTTCACCGTCTCGCCCGCGCGGTAGGCGCCGCGGTCGGTGGAAAGGAACACGTCGATCGGCGGCGCCGGGTCGCGCCCGGCCACGCCACGGTCGGAAAGGTCGAACTCCGGCTCGGCGAGCGACAGGAATGCCATGTCCTCGCCCTTCTCCACCGTCACCAGCGCCGGCTCCGCCCCGCCGGTTCCGGCGGTCAGCCCGGGGCCGAACTGCGCGTAGCCCTGCGCATCGGTCGCGGCCGTGCCGATCACCGCATTCGCTCGGTTGACCAGCGTCACCGCCACGCCCTCCACCGCCGAGGCATCCGACAGCGCGCGGACGAAGAGGTGAAGCCCGTCCGCCCCCTCCATCGCGGTCAGCCCGAGGTCGGAGATCACGAACCACTGCGTCGCCGCCGGATGGTCGTAGGGGTCAAGGCCCGGCACCGCGGCCTGAAGCGCGTAGATGCCGGGGCCGAGATCGCCCATCACGTCGCCGAGCGGCAGGAGCGTGGTCACGTCGCGGTTGACCTCCATCCCGACCTCGCCGGTGCCGGTCCAGACCTCCTCGGTCACCTCGTTCCTGAGGTGGTCCGCCGACCAGAAGTCGAGCGGGCGGCCGAAATAATCGCCCTGCATTGCCCGGATCAGGTTGCGGTCGGACAGCCTGAGAAGAGTCAGGTCGAGCGCCGTCGCGTTGACCGTCTGCACCGGGATGCCGGTGGAGCCGACCCTCGGCAGCACATAGGCACGGCCGGGGAAGCTGACGGCGGGCGAGCGGTCGCGGACATACTGGGTGACCGTGACGTCCTTGCCCAGTTCCTCGCCCGAGGCGGCGGGAAGCCCCTCGCGGAAGGTGACCGCATAGCGGCTGCCGTGTTTCAGGCCGCCGACGCAGATCTGGTTGCCCTGCGGCTCCACCGTCAGCCCGGCCTCGGGCTGCTTCACGAAGGTCGCATAGTCGGTGCCCGCCTTCGCCAGCTCCTCGGTGAAGGTGGCGCAGATGCGGGGTGACGCGCTGTCGCTTTCGACCTGGGTCTCGGAAATCCGGAACCCGTATTTTCCGATGGCATCCTCCAGCATCGCGGCGGTCTCATCGCGCGGCTGAAGCGACTGGGCGAGGCGGAGCGCGGGGATCATGTCGCGTCCGCGGCCGGTGATTTCGAAGGCGCGCGCCAGCGTCACCAGCGCATTCGTCCGCAGCCCCTTGCTGTCGGTCCTCAGATAGGCATTGACCGCCGCCGTCGCGGCGCGCCCGGCATGGGCTTGACGGAGGGACTCGTCACCGGTCGGAATGTCGAGAAGGGCCAAGGCGTAGTCCGCCCAGAGCCCGGCGTCGTCGGCAAGCGTGACCGCAGCCCCGGTCAGCCGCATCGCCCCCTGCCGGTCGCCGCCTGCGCGCGCGGCCCCGGCGGCAGAGACAAGGTCGGCCGCGCTCGCCTCGCCGGCGATGTGTTCGGCGCCAAGGCCGCGCGCCTGTGCCAGCGCCGCGTCGAAATCCTCGGGCCGCAGGAAATCGAGTTCGGCCGCCCGAAGCGGGGCCGAGGCAAGGGCGGCGGGATCGGTAGCGAGCACCCGCCCGGAAATCGCCCCCTGATAGGGCTGCTGCGCCGTGACCGCGGATTTGGGAAAGCACGCGCTCGAGCGGCGATTGTAGGTAAAGGCCTGACAGGACATGTCCGCAAGACAGGTGGCCTCGCAGGTCTCGAAGCTCACGTCGAAGAGCGGCGCGAGATCGCCGCCCGGGAAATCCATGCCCTCGACCATCACGGCGTGCCGGCGGGGGAGGTAGTCGCGGTCGTCCGCCGAGGCTGGCGCGGCAAGGAAAAGTCCCGCCAGCAAGGCGGCAGCGGTCAAGGCGCGCATGGAAATCTCCTTGGGCAGGGCAATGCGCGGATGCTGGCACGGGCGCCGGCGGGTGGCAAGCGGCGCCACAAGGCACGGACAGCTCTTAAGCCTTCGTTCACAACGATTCGGCATGGTTCGGCCCGTGTGCGACGGAGAGGCGAACGTGGCGGAGCCGGTCTTGAGCCTGGCCGAGAAGCTGGCGCGGGAGCGGCGGGCAAGACTCGCCGCCGAGCGGCTTCTGGAACAGAAGAAACGCGAGCTTTTCGCCGCCAACGCGCAGCTTTCACGCCATGCCCGGGCGCTTTCCGACCAGATCGTGCAGCAGCGGCACGAGGCCGAATCGCTCAAGGGCCAGAACGTGCAGGTGATGCACGATCTTGAACGCGCGACCTCAGAGGCGGAGGTGGCGCAGCGCCGCCTCTGGGAGGCGATCGAAACCATCGAGGACGGGTTTGCCGTCTTCGACGCAGACGCGCGGCTGGTCTCGGCCAACCAGGCCTACCTCGGCCTGTTCGGCGCGGCCAGGGTCCGGCTCGGCGACAGCTACTATCGCGCGCTCGAGGCTCTGTCGGGCGGGATCGCCGATCTTGAAGGCGAGGAAGCGCTCGACTGGCGGCACGAGATGACCGCGCGGCTCACCCGCGATGTCATCGAGCCGAAGGTGATCCGGCTTTGCGACGGCCGTCACATCCGCTTCCACGACCGGCGCGGCGAGGCCGGCGATCTGGTGTCGATGGCGCTCGACATCACCGAGGCGATGGAGCGCGAGGCCGAGCTCGAGGAGGCACGGGCGCGGGCCGAGGCCGCCAACCGCGCGAAATCCGCCTTTCTCGCCAACATGAGCCACGAGATCCGCACGCCGATGAACGGCGTTGTCGGCATGGCCGAGCTTCTGTGCGAAACCGCGCTGACCGAGGACCAGCGCCTCTTTGCCGAAACGATCCGGTCTTCCGGCGAGGCGCTTCTGGTCATCATCAACGACGTTCTCGACTATTCCAAGCTCGAGGCCGAGAAGATGCGGCTCTACCCCGAGCCGTTCGACCTGGAACGCTGCCTGCACGAGGTGATGCTGCTTCTCCAGCCGCGGGCGCGGGAAAAGGGCCTGAAGCTGATCGTCGATTTCGACATCTTCCTGCCCACCCGTTTCGTCGCCGATCCGGGGCGGATGCGGCAGATCCTGACGAACCTGATCGGCAATGCCGTCAAGTTCACGGCGACTGGCCATGTGCTCGCCCGCGTCGTCGGGCTCGAGCTTGCCGGCGGGGAGTATGAGCTGCACGTGACCGTGGAGGATACCGGGATCGGCATCGCGCCGGAGCAGATCGAGCACATCTTCGGCGAGTTCAACCAAGTGGAGGACCAGTCGAACCGCAAGTTCGAGGGGACTGGCCTCGGCCTTGCGATTACGCGGCAACTCGTCGGCCTGATGGGCGGCGCGGTCTGGGTGGACAGCGAGCCGGGGCAGGGCTCCTGCTTCGGCTTCAAGCTGGTGCTGGCGCCGGCTGAGCGGACCGGAACGGGCGCGGGGCCGGACCGTCCGGTGCTGCTCAGGAAGGCGCTCGTCGTCGACGACATCCACATCAACCGGGTGATCCTTCAGCGCCAGCTTGAAACCTATGGCCTGTCGGTCACGAGTTGCCGGAATGCCGCCGAAGCCGTTGCCGCGCTGGCGTCGGCCGGGCCCTTCGACGTGATCCTGACCGACCACGCCATGCCCGAAACCGACGGGCCCGCCACCGTGGCGGCCTTGCGCTCGGCGGGGGCGACCGCGCCCATCCTGCTTCTGTCCTCCGAACCCGACGCCGTCGGCGACCGCCCGGCCGGCATTGCCGCGGTCCTGCCGAAGCCGATCCTGCGCAGCCAGCTCCTGCGCGTGCTGCAGGACCTGTCCTATCCCAGGCCCGAGGTGCCGCCACAGGCGCCGCCCGCCGCCCCGCCCGACCAGGCACAGGCACGCCCCATGCGCGTGCTCGCGGCCGAGGACAACCGCACGAACCAGCTTGTCTTCCGCAAGATGGTTGCCGAGTGCGACATGGAGCTGCAGTTCGCCAACAACGGGCGAGAAGCGGTGGAGCAGTGGCAGAGCTTCCGGCCCGATCTCGTCTTCATGGACATTTCCATGCCCGAGATGGACGGTCGCGAGGCCGCCCGCGCGATCCGTGCCGAGGAGGCGGCGAGGGGGCTCCCGCGGGTGCCGATCGTGGCGCTGACCGCGCACGCGATGGAGGGGGACCGCGTCTCGATCCTTCAGGCGGGGATCGACCATTATCTGACGAAACCGTTGAAGAAGGCCGAGATCGTGGCGAGGATCGCCGCCTTCTGCCCCCCGGGTGCCCGCCCGCCGGGGCCTGCCGCCGCGCGGGAAGCCGCGCCGGGCTGAAGGCTGCGGCTCAGCCGCCCGCGAGAATGTCGAGGAAGGCCACGCCGAACCGGTCGAGCTTCTGTGCCCCCAGCCCGCCGATCCGGTCGAGGTCGGCCAGCGTCGCCGGCCGGGTCTCGGCGATGCGGCGGAGCATCGAGTGGGTGCAGCTCAGATACTTCCCGGTGCCGTCCTCGCCCCGCGCCAGATCCGCCTGCGCCGCCATCAACCGGTCGTAAAGCGTGCCTGCCGAGCGGCCGGCGAGCCGGAGCCGCGCCGGGTGCATCCGCGCCGCCTCGCCCGCGATCACCTCGAGGAAGGCCGCGCCGTAGCTTTCGAGCTTCTTCGCCCCGACGCCCGAGATGCGCGCCATCTCGTCGAGCGTCCGGGGCCGCCGCTCGGCCATCTCGATCAGCGTCCGGTCGGTGAAGATCACATAGGCCGGCGCCCGCGCCGCTTCGGCGAGCGCCCGGCGCTTCGCCTTCAGCGCCGAGAGGAGCGGCACGTCCTCGTCCGATACCAGCGCCTTCACCACCGGCTTCGCCGCCGCGCGGATCGTGTCGCGGCGAAGCGTGATCGCCGCCTCGCCGCGCAGGATCGGCCGGGCGGCTTCGGTCATGCGGAAGGCGCCGTGGCGCTCGGGGTCGGGGCGGATCAGGTCGTGCCCCATCATCTGCCGGAACACCGCCTGCCATTCCGCCTTGGGCAGGTCACGGCCGACGCCGAAGGTGGGCAGCCCGTCGTGGCCGCGTTCGCGGACCTTCTCCGTCACGGTGCCGGTCAGCACGTCGATGAGGTGCCCTGCGCCGAAGCTTTCGCCGGTGCGCAGGATCGCCGACAGCGCCTTCCTGACCGCGTCCGTCCCGTCGAAAAGATCGGGCGGGGCATCGCAGAGGTCGCAGTTGCCGCAGGGCCCCGAGGTTTCGCCGAAATAGGCCAGAAGCCGCTGGCGGCGGCAGCCCGTCGCCTCGGCGAGACCGAGAAGCGCGTTCAGCCGCGCGTGATCGGCGGCCTTGCGCTCGGCCGGCGCCAGCCCCTCGTCGATCTGGGTCCGGCGGAAGCGGATATCGTCGGGGCCATAAAGCGTCAGCGTCTCGGCCGGGGCGCCGTCGCGGCCCGCGCGGCCGATTTCCTGATAGTAGGCCTCGATCGACTTCGGCAGGTCGGCATGCGCCACCCAGCGGATGTCGGGCTTGTCGATGCCCATGCCGAAGGCGACCGTCGCCACCACGATCAGCCCGTCCTCCTGCTGGAACCGCGCCTCGACCTCGCGCCGGGCGTCCGCCTCCATGCCGCCGTGATAGGCGCAGGCGAGGTGTCCGGCCTCGGCCAGCGCCTGGGCCAGCGTCTCGGTCTTGGCCCGCGTGCCGCAGTAGACGATGCCCGACTGGCCCTTGCGCGCGGCGGCGAAGGCCAGGATCTGGCGGCGCGGCTGGTCCTTCACGGCAAAGGCGAGGTGGATGTTCGGCCGGTCGAAGCCGCGCAGGAAGGTCTCGGGCGCACGGCCGGCGAAGAGGCGCGCGACGATCTCGGCCCGCGTCTCCTCGTCCGCGGTCGCGGTGAAGGCCGCGAGCGGCACGCCGAGCGCGCGCCTGAGTTCGCCGATGCGCAGGTAGTCGGGGCGGAAGTCGTGGCCCCACTGGCTGACGCAATGCGCCTCGTCCACCGCGATGAGGCTGGTGCCGATGCGGCGCAGCAGGGTCAGCGTGCCCCCGGACGCAAGCCGTTCCGGCGCCATGTAGAGAAGCTTCAGCCGGCTGTCGTCGAGCGCGGCGAAGACCGCCTCCGTCTCGTCTTCCGTGTTGCCGGAGGTCAGCGCGCCAGCCTCCACCCCCGCCTCGCGCAAGGAACGCACCTGGTCGCGCATCAGCGCGATGAGCGGCGAGATGACCACCGTCACGCCGTCGCGCATCAGCGCGGGCAGCTGAAAACACAGCGACTTGCCACCGCCCGTCGGCATGATGGCCAGGGTGTCGCGCCCGCCTGCCACGGCGGCGACGATCTCGGCCTGGCCGGGCCGGAAGGCGTCAAATCCGAAGACGGAGGAAAGAAGTTCCTCGGCGCGGGTCATCATGGCGGGGCGGGCTGCTCTTTTTCCGGCACCCTGTCACAGGGCCTCGGCCGGGGCAAGAGTCAGTAGCCGTAGAAGAAGCCCTTGTTGATGAACAGCGTGCGCTGGACGATGATCAGGACGATGAACGCCACCAGGGGCGCGAGGTCGAGGCCCGGGGTGTTCGGCAGGAACCGGCGGATCGGCGCATAGGCCGGTTCGAGGAGCCGGTTCAGCCCATACCAGATCTGCGCCACCATCGGCTGGCGGATGTTCAGCACCTGGAAGTTCAGCAGCCAGGACATGATGATATGGGCGATCATGATGAACCAGATCACATTCAGTATGATCTCGAGCGCATTATAGAGCGAAACCATCGAAATCCTCGGCCGTTGGGTCCGCCCGGATGTAAGGCGCCGTGGCCCGCAGCGCAACGGTTTAACGCAGCGTCGGAGGTTGACCTTGACCGCCGGCTCCTCCACCCCTGGCGCGAAGTCCCGGGGGAGGTGCCGCCGATGTATCCGTTCCTGCGCATGGCGAAGGAAATCTGGGCGAACCGCAACGCCCCGCCGCTGGGGCTCACCGAGGCGCATGTGTCGCATCACCTCTGCTGGCCCTGGGACCTCGATCTCTGGGCGGAGCTCAACAACGGCCGGACGCTGACGCTCTACGACCTCGGGCGGATTCCGCTGGCCATGCGCACCGGCCTCGGCCGCGTGATTCGCCGTCATGGCTGGGGGATCACGGTCGCCGGCAACTCGGTGCGCTACCGCCGCCGGGTGCGGATGTTCGACCGGGTGGAGATGGTCAGCCGCTGCATCGGCTGGGACGCGCGTTTCTTCTACATGGAGCAGAGCATGTGGCGGGCGGGCGGGTGCACCAGCCACATGCTCCTGCGCTCGGCGATCACCTCGGCGGCAGGAATCGTGCCCCCGGCCGAGGTTCTCGCCGCGATGGGCCAGCCTCCCGAAAGCCCCGACCTGCCGGGCTGGGTCCGCGCCTGGATCGCCGCCGACGCCGAAAGGCCCTGGCCGCCGGGGCGCTGACGCGCGGACGCCGGCAACCGGACGCTTCTCGGCCCGCGCTGCAACCCCCGCGCGACCGGCCTTGCGTGGCCGCTCCGTTTCGGGCTTCATCGGCGCGACGCGGGGGACAGGCACATGACGGTAACGGCACGGCGGCGCATCTGGGGCTGGTGGTTCTTCGACTGGGCGAGCCAGCCCTACAACACGCTCCTGCTGACCTTCAGCTTCGGCCCCTACTTCGCCGAACTCGCCCGCGCCCATTTCGCCGGGCAGGGCATGGACGCCGAGGCGGCGAGCGCGGCCTCGCAGGCCTACTGGACCGCGACCCAGACGGTGACCGGGATCGTCATCGCGGTCCTTGCGCCGGTCCTCGGCGGCATCGCCGACGGGCGGGGCCGGAAACTGCCGTGGATCTGGGCCTTCTCGGCGATGTATGTCCTCGGCGCCTTCCTGCTCTGGTGGGCGGTGCCGGGGATGCCGACGCTGTTCTGGGCGGCCTTCTGGTTCGGCTTCGGCTTCATCGGCATGGAGCTTGCCACCAACTTCACCAACGCGCTGATGCCGACGCTCGCCCCGCATGACGAAATGGGCAAGGTGTCCGGCACCGGCTTCGCCTTCGGATACCTCGGCGGGGTGATCGCGCTCTTCGTGTTCCTTGTCTTCTTCGCCGACGACGCGAAGACCGGAAAGACGCTGATCGGCCTCTCGCCCGCCTTCGGCCTCGATCCGGCCACGCGCGAAGGAACGCGGTCGGTCGGGCCGTTCACCGCGATCTGGTATGTGGTCTTCATGATCCCCTTCTTCCTCTGGGTGAAGGAACCGGCGGTCCGCGGCGGCAAGAAGGTCGGCGCCGCCATGGGTGGGCTGGCCCGCGCCATCCGGGCACTCAGACACCGGCCGAGCCTTCTCGTCTTCCTCATCGCCTCGATGTTCTACCGCGATGCGCTGAACGCGACCTATGCGCTGGGCGGCGCCTTCGCCTCGAACGTCATGGGCTGGACGGTGATCCAGAGCGGCGTCTTCGGCATCGTCGCGGCGATCGCCGCCACCTTCGCCTCCTGGGCTGGCGGCAAGCTCGATTCCTCGGTCGGGCCGAAGCCGGTGATCCTCATGGCCATCGTGGTCCTGACCGCCACGATCGTGGTGATGATGAACCTGACGCCGGAAAGCTTCTTCGGCCATGTGCTGCCAGAAGGCTCCTCGCTGCCGGACATGATCTTCTATGGCTGCGGCGTCATGATCGGCGCGGCGGGGGGGATCGCGCAGGCGGCCAGCCGGACGCTGATGGTCTTTCACACCAGCGAACACGACGCGGCCGGCGATTTCGGCTTCTACGGCCTCTCGGGCAAGGCGACCGCCTTTCTCGCCCCCGGCCTCATCACCCTGGCCACGACCGCGCTTGGCAGCGCGCGGCTCGGCATCGCGCCGCTCGTGGGGCTTTTCCTGATCGGCCTTGTCCTTATGATATGGGTGAAACCGCAAGGGGAGCGCCCGGCATGAGGATTGGCCGCCTGCTTGTTCTCTGTCTTCTGGTCCTGCCGTCGCTCGGCTCTGCCGCGCCGCTCGCCAGGGATCTCTTCGGCGCGGAACGGGCCGCCTCGCAGCAGCGGCCGCAGGCGATCGGCAGCTATGCCAAGGGCTGCGGCGCGGGGCTGGTGCAACTGCCGGAAAGCGGGCCTACCTGGCAGGCGATGCGGCTGTCGCGGAACCGCAACTGGGGCCAGCCGGCGCTCGTGCAATTCCTGATCGACCTTTCCGGCGCGGCGCGGCAGGTCGGGTGGGCCGGGCTCTACATCGGCGACATGAGCCAGCCGCGCGGCGGGCCGATGCGGTCGGGCCACGAAAGCCACCAGATCGGGCTCGATGCCGATATCTGGATGCTCCCCCCTTCGCGGCTGAACCTGAGCCGCGCCGAACGCGAAAGCCTGAGCTCGATCTCGGTCCGGACCGAGGACCAGAGGCGGGTGAACGGCAACTGGACGCGGGCGCACCAGCTCCTGCTCAGGACCGCCGCGTCGGACCCGCGGGTCGACCGCGTTTTCGTCGCCGCAGCGGTGAAGATCGAGATGTGCCGGACGGCGAGACCTTCCGACAAGGCGTGGCTGCAGAAGATCCGCCCCCTTTACGGGCACAACACGCACTTCCATGTTCGCCTGAAATGCCCCGCCGGGTCGCGCCGCTGCGAGACGCAGACACCGACGGTGGCGGACCTGTCGAAGGGCGGCGACGGCTGCGACGAGACACTGACATGGTGGGTGACGACATATCTCGACGAACTGAAGAACCCGCCGAAGAAGCCGAAGGGGCCGCGCAAGCGCGGGCCGCGCGACTACACGATGGCCGATCTGCCGCGGCAGTGCGCGGGGGTCTTGGCGTCGGACTGACGGTCCTTGCGCTGGCCGCCGTTCTCGCCGCGCCCGCGCCCCGGCCGCAGAAGGCCGAGGAGGTCGGAACCTTCGTCTGGGACCCGCACCGCCCGCGCTTCGGCGGCCTGTCGGCGATCGACCTTGCGGGCGATGGGCTGCGCTTTGTCGTCGTATCGGATTCGGCGGCGTTCTTTTCCGGCCGCTTGACTCGCGGGCCGCGCGGCGAGGTCACGGCGGCGACGGTCGGGCCGCCGGTCTTTCCGGTGTCGCACCACGGCACGCCGCTCGAGGACTGGATGGACGATGCCGAGGGCGTGGCCCTTGCGCCGGGCGGCGGGTTCTACGTTTCCTACGAATCCCACGACCGGATCGTCCGCTATCGCCGGGGCGGGCGGGAATGGGTGGAGGAATACTGGCCGCCGGTGTTCAAGACCTTCACCATCAACAAGGGGATCGAGGCGCTTGCCATCGACCCGAAGGGCCGGCTGCTGGCGATCCCGGAAGTGCCGCCCGGCGGCGGCGATACGCCCGTCTATCGCATCCGCGGGCAGGAGGCCGATCTGGCCTTCACCCTCAGGCGCGACCGAAACTGGGCGCCGACAGGCGCCGACTTCGGACCGGACGGCCGGCTCTACCTGCTGGAGCGGGATTTCTGGCCGCTTCTGGGGTTCTCCAGCCGGGTGCGGCGGATCACGCTCGCGGGTGACCGCGTGTCGGCGGACGAGGTGATCTGGCAGACCGACCCGGGCCATCACGACAATCTCGAAGGCCTCGCCGCCTGGCAGGATGGCGCGGGCACGATCCGGCTCACGCTCGTCTCCGACGACAACTTCCTGCCGATCCAGACGACCGAACTCGTCGATCTCCGGGTGACCGAATGACTTGACCGCCGTGTCCCAAGCGCGTAGAGGCCGCGCGTTCCGGTCTCGCGTTGCGGCGCCGTGCCGGGGCCAAGTCTCCGCCACCTTGTCAAAACGGAACCGACATGACCCGCAGCCTGATCCCCGGCATCCTCGGCATGGCCGTCATCGTCGTGGCCTCCAACATCCTCGTGCAGTTCCTCTTCGGCCAGTGGCTGACCTGGGGTGCCTTCACCTATCCCTTCGCCTTCCTCGTCACCGACCTCACCAACCGCTTCCAGGGCGCCGCCGCCGCGCGCAAGGTGGTGCTGGCGGGCTTTGTCGTCGGTGTCGCCTGTTCGCTGATCGGCACCCGGATCGTCGGCGAGGGCGGCCCGCTGGTGACCTTGCGCATCGCGCTCGGCTCGGGTGCGGCGTTCCTCGTCGCGCAACTGATGGACGTGCATGTGTTCAACCGCCTGCGGTACGGAAGCTGGTGGCGCGCCCCCTTCATCTCCACCCTGATCGGCGCCACGCTCGACACCGCGATCTTCTTCACCACGGCCTTCTCGGCCGCACTCGTGTTCCTCGAACCGGGCAACGATGTGGCCTGGGCGGGCGAGTTCCTGCCCCTGATCGGCTGGGGGCCCGCAGTGCCGCTCTGGGTCTCTCTCGCCACGGCGGACTGGCTCGTGAAGATGTCGCTCGCCATCGTGGCGCTCGTGCCATTCCGCATCATTGTTACAAAAGTGACGGAAAAAGTTGCGTGAAAATGTTTGACACCCACAAAATCTGTGGCAGCCTGTGGACAACGGCAACCCAGAGAAAGGAGGTGATCCAGTGTCTAG
>JAUQYB010000019.1 GCA_030837825.1 Albidovulum sp. | reverse complement strand
CTGAGACCCGCAAGTCAGGAGACCGGCCATGCGAGCAAGGCAACGCGAACGCCGTCGGGTGTGACGGCATGGAGATGAACATGACCGCGATGACCAAAGCCGCCGCCAAGACCGGTTCGGCCGCCCTTTCGATCGTCTTTGTTGCGCTGATCGGCGCCACCGTCCTCTTCGTGGCGGGCCATGCCCAGTCGGCGACGCTGCACGACGCTGCGCACGACATGCGCCACGCGACCGGCTTCCCCTGCCACTGAGCGGGCAGACGGTCCGACCTCATGATCAAACGCATGCTGGCCGGCGGCGTCATCGCCGGCTTTGCGGCAGGGCTGATTGCGGCCCTGCTGCATTTCGCGTTCGTCCAGGAGCTGATCCTTCTGGGCGAGCAATATGAATCCGGCGCGCTCGTGCATTTCGAGGCTTCGGCCACGGCACCGGCGGCAACGGGGCATGACCATGCCGCCGGCGAAGTCGCTGCGGATCACGACCACGGCGCCTCAGAGACGGGTGGGGAAAGCGCCTTCCAGCGCAATGCGCTGACGGTGCTTTTCACCACGCTGATCTACGCGGCCTATGGCATCCTTCTCGTGGCGGGCTTCGCCGTGGCCGAACAGTTCGGCCGGACGGTCTCGGAAGGCGAAGGCGTGCTCTGGGGCCTGGCGGGGTTTGCCGCCTTTCATCTCGCCCCGGCGATGGGCCTTCCGCCCGAGCTTCCGGGGTCGGTCGCGGCCGATCTCGGCGCGCGGCAGCTCTGGTGGCTTGGCACCGTTGTTGCCACCGGCGGGGGGCTTGGCCTTCTGGCCTATGGCCGCACGGCGCTGACCGCGGCCCTGGGCGGCGCGCTTCTGGCCGCGCCGCATGTCATCGGCGCACCGCAACTCGACCAGTTCTACGGCGTTGCCCCGCCCGAGCTTGCTGCCACCTTCGCGGCCCGCGTGCTCGGTGTCGGCTTCGTGGTCTGGGCGGCACTCGGCTGGCTCGCGGGGCGGTTCTGGTCGAAGACGCCCGCCTGAACGAAGTCCCGGAGCCGCCGGGCCGGCGGCTCCGCGTGCCCTCATCACCTCTCGAAGGAAATCATCATGCATATCGAACCGGGCATCGTCGACGGTGCCAAGATCGTGCTGAGCTATGCCACTGCCGCCGCTGCCGGCGCCGTCACGCTGCACGAAAGCCTGAAGATGCTGCGCACGACCGGCGCCCTGCCGTTCGCGGGCCGCACCGTCGTCACGACGGGGCTCGTCTTCACCTTCTTCCAGCCTCTGCCGCACTTCCCGGTCGGCGTGTCCGAGGTGCATTTCATCCTCGGGTCGACACTGTTCCTGCTGTTCGGGGCGGCCCCTGCCGCGCTTGGCCTTGCGCTCGGGCTTCTGGTTCAGGGCCTCTTCTTCGCGCCGTTCGATCTGCCGCAATACGGCATGAACGTTACCACGCTGCTGGTGCCGCTTTTCGCGCTTCAGATGCTGGCCCGGCGGATCATCGCGCCCGACACCGCCTATGTCGACCTGCGCTACGGCCAGGCGCTGGCGCTTTCAACCGCCTATCAGGCCGGTGTCGTCGCCTGGGTCGGGTTCTGGGCCTTCTACGGCCAGGGCTTCGGCGCCGCGAACATCGCCGCGGTCGCCAGCTTCGGCGCGGCCTACATGATGGTGGTGCTGATCGAGCCGCTGGCCGACCTTGCCGTGCTGGCCGCCGCGAAATCGCTGCGCGACCTGACCGGCACCCGCCTGCTCGATCAGCGCCTGCACCGGGCCGCCTGAGCCGGCCCGCGACCCATCCGGCGCGGCCCCGCTTGCGGGCCGCGCCATTTTGTTGAAGAAGCGCCCCATGATCGAGCTTCACCTCATCGGCATCGGCACCGGCAATCCTGACCATCTGACGCTTCAGGCGATCAAGGCGCTGAACGCGGCCGATCTGGTGCTGATCCCCCGCAAGGGCGAAACCAAGGCCGATCTGGCCGGGCTGCGCCGGCAGATCTGCGACACCATGCTGACCAACCCGGCCACGCGGGTAGCCGAGTTCGATCTGCCGGTCCGCGATGCCGCCAATCCGTCGTATCGGAAGGGTGTCGACGACTGGCACGATGCGATCGCGGGGGTGTGGAAAGAGACGATTCTTGGCGAAATCGGTCATGACGGGCGCGTCGCGCTTCTCGTCTGGGGCGACCCTTCGCTCTATGACAGCACCCTGCGCATCGCCGGCCGCGTCGGCCGGACCCTGCCGCTTGCCGTCCGTGTCGTGCCGGGCATCACCTCGCTGCAGGCACTGACGGCGGCCCATGCGATTCCGCTGAACGAACTGGGCGAGCCCTTCATCGTCACAACCGGCCGCCAGTTGCGTGACCACGGCTGGCCCGCCGGGGTCCGGACGGTGGCGGTCATGCTTGACGGCGAGTGTTCGTTCGAAAGCGTCGCGCCCGAAGGCGTCACGATCTGGTGGGGCGCCTATCTCGGCATGGCGGACGAACTGATCCTCTCCGGCCCGCTGTCCGAAACCGCCGGCCGGATCGTCGCCACCCGCGCCGCGGCGCGCGAACGCCACGGCTGGATCATGGACATCTACATCCTGTGCCGCGGCTGACGCGCAGGCTCACGCAGGGCGGATCGTGTCGCCCGGCTGCAGGACCGGCGTCAGCTCCACCCGCTCGCCGCCGATCAGTCCGGTGTCGCTATGCCCGCCGATGATCGACGCCGCCCGCCGCCCGATCTCGCGCCGACAGGCATCCATCGTGGCCAGCCGGCGCGGCAAACCTTCGAGCAGATCAACCCCGTTGAATCCGGCAAGGCCAACCTTCCCGGGCACGTCGAGTCCCTTCTCCAGGCAGTAGAGAAGCCCGCCCGCACCGATCATGTCGTTCGAATAATAGAGGAAATCGAGGTCCGGTGTGCGTGACAGGATCGCATCGGTCATCTCGCGCCCCTTCAGAAGCGCCGAGCCACCCGAGTAGAATTCACGGTCCGCAAGCTCCAGCCCGGCCTCCGCGAGCCCCGCCTCGAAGCCCTCCATCCGCTTCCGCGCCCGGTGGTCGTGCGGCATCTTGGTGCCGAGAAACCCGATCCGCCGGTAGCCCGCCTTGACGATCGCCCGGGCCATTTCCAGCCCTGCCCGACGGTGCGAGATGCCGACGACGGAATCGATCGCCTCACCGTCGACATCCATGATCTCGACGATCGGGATCCCGGCGTTCTGAAGCATCGCGCGTGACGCGTCGCTGTGTTCGAGCCCGGCGATGATGACGCCGGAGGGCCGCCACGACAGCATCTCGTAAAGCACCGCCTCCTCGCGCTCGGCCGAATAGTTGGTCACCCCGAAGACCGGCTGGAGGCCGCTGTCCTCCAGCTCCTCGGAAATGCCGCTCAGCACTTCTGGAAAGACCAGATTGGACAACGACGGCACGATCACCGCCACGAGGTTCACGCGCTGCGAGGCAAGCGCGCCGGCGATCTTGTTGGGCACGTAGCCGAGCGCGCGGGCCGCCTCCAGCACCCGCTCGCGGGTCGAGTCCGACACGTCGCCCCGGTTGCGCAGGACCCGGCTCACCGTCATCTCAGAAACCCCCGAGGCTTCCGAGACATCCCGGAGCGTGAGTGTCCGGCGCGATCCGATCTGCCCGTTCATGCCCGAAATCCCTCCCGCGGCGCAATTTTCTTACGATTAGCGCCAAACCCCGGCTTGTCCAAGCCCGGATGCGGGTTCGCGTTTAGCGATAACGGCGCCGAAGGCCAGCGCGCCCGCCCATGCCTCCGTCGGCGATGGCGCAGAGCCAAAGCGCCGTGACGCCTATCTTCGGCCCAGGGATTGACCGCGATCAAGGCTCGGCCTCTGATCGGTGCGCACACTTCCGGATAAGAAAAGCGGAGGAGGCAATGGACCGGTTTCGGGATCGGATCGAGGCGGGGCAGGTGCTTGGCACCCTCGTTGCCGCACGCAACTATGATCGCCCGGTCATTCTCGCCCTGCCGCGTGGCGGTGTGCCGGTTGCCGCCGAAGTCGCCCGGAGGATCGGCGCGCCGCTGGACCTCGTCATGGTGCGCAAGATCGGCGTTCCGGGGCAGTCCGAAGTCGCGGCCGGAGCCGTTGTCGACGGCGACCGGCCCGAGATCGTCGTCAACGAGGACGTCGCCCGCCATGCCGGCCTGACGCACGAGGATATCGAACGTCTGTCGAAACCGGAGCTCGAAACCATTGCGAAGCGCCGCGTCCTCTACCTCAAGGGGCGCGAGCCCGTCGATCTGGCCGGGCGCAGCGCCATCGTCGTCGATGACGGGATCGCGACCGGCGCGACGATGCGCGCAGCCCTGCGGGCCCTGCGGCGGCAGAACCCCGGGCGCATCGTCCTTGCCGTGCCGGTCGCCGCCGCCGATTCGCTCGCGGTCTTGCGCGACGAGGTGGACGAGGTGATCTGCCCGGTCGTTCCGGCATGGTTCGGCGCGGTCGGCGCGTTCTACGACCGTTTCGATCAGACCTCCGACGACGAGGTCGTCCGTCTCATGGCCGAGGCGCCGTCTGATCCGCCGGAGTGACCGCGCGCTTGCCAAACCGGGGGCGCGCCTCTATCCAGACCCTGCGCCGGCAGACGATGCCGCAACGGCCCCGTAGCTCAGGGGATAGAGCGACCGCCTCCTAAGCGGTAGGTCACAGGTTCGAATCCTGTCGGGGCCGCCAGCGCATCCTGGTCGACTGCGGTCACCGTACCAACGCCTTGCAACCGCGAGGCAGAGGCAGACGCCCCCGGTTCTGCTATCCTCGGCAGAACCGGCAGGGAGGGGATGATGCGCAAGCTTCAGGTTCAGGGCGTCCATCACATCACGCTGCTTGGAGCGGGCCGGCAGACGTCGATCGACTTCTGGGAAGGCACGCTCGGGATGCCGTTCGTGTTCGATCAGCCGAATCTCGACAATCCCGGCGAGGGACACCTCTACTTCGACCCCGGCGACGGAAGGCTGATCACCGTCTTCACCGATGAGGGCCGCGCGGGTTCGAACCGCCCGACGCGCCCTGCACCGGGCGAGGTGCATCACCTCGCCTTCGCGGTATCGCATGCCGTCTTCGCGCAAGCGGTGGAACGCCTCGACGAGCGCGGCATCACCCATTCCGGGGTGAAGGACCGCGGCTTCATGGACTCGATCTATTTCCGCGACCCCCTCGGTCTTCTGATCGAACTCGCCGCCTACCGGTTCGAGCCGCCCTCCGGCCATTCCCATGCCGACGTGCTGCACGAGGCGCACCTGATCCGGGTGGCGCGGGGCGACCATGCCATCGGCGAAAACCACCTTGCCGACGCCATCGAGCGGCTCATCGCTCGGCGGCAAGGGTCGCTGTCGCACGACCGAGGGGCGAAGGACCCCTACGGCACGCCGCAAGGCTGACCGGAACCCGCCGGCGCGGCAAGGGCATGGCAGCGTGCGGCGCGTGGAGCGGAAAGACCGCCCCTGCGCCGCGGATGCGGGCCATGCCGATTTGTCTTGCCTTGCCCCGGGAGAGTGTCATGGATTGCGCGCGGCACGTGATCGTATCCCCGACCCGGGCGGTGGATGGTTTCCGCCGGACCTTGCGGATGGCTTCATGAACAACCGTTCCGATATCCACGATCGGCTGGCCGCCTCCCTGAAGGAGGCGCGGAAGGCCAAGGGGCTGAGCCTCGACGCGGTTGCAAGGCTGTCCGGCGTCAGCCGCTCGATGGTGAGCCAGATCGAACGCGGGGAATCCAGTCCCACCGTGGCCACTCTCTGGAATCTGACGCAGGCATTGCAGGTCGATTTCGCGGGGCTTATCGAACGGCGCGCCGAGCCGCGGATCGAGATCGTCCGGGCCGAAGCCGCCCCGGTGATCGGCGGGCGAGGCCAAGGCGTGACCATCCGCATCCTTTCCCCGGCCGAGGCCGTTGGTGAGCACGAGGTCTATGACCTGGGCTTCAGCGAGACCGCGAAGCTGGTCAGCGAGCCGCACAGCCCCGGTTGCCGGGAACATCTGACGGTTCTGGAGGGCTCGTTGCGGGTCACATCCGGCGCGGAGTCGCAGACCCTGCGTGCCGGTGACACCGCCCGCTATTTCGCCGACCGGCCGCACAGCATCGAGGCCGTCGATGGGGCCGCGCGGGCAATCCTGATCGTTCAGAACAGTTGAGCGCGACGCCGCACCCATCGTCAGGGCGATACCGCCGCGCCATCCGACCCGCATGGAAGGGATCGCCCGGTCAGCGGTCCCTGAGCGCCTCTGCAAGGATCGCCAGCGGGTGGCGTGCCGGCCTTCCGCCAAGACGCTCGGTCTGACAGCGGCAGGAAAACCCGGTTGCGGCAATGGGCAGGGCGCCTTGCACAGGGTCGCGCCATGACAGGTCGAAGAGCTTCCGGGAAACCTCCTGATGGCGCTTCTGGTGCCCGAACAGGCCGGCCATCCCGCAGCATCCGCTGCTCGGCGTGTCAAGGTGCAGACCGATGGCGGCAAAGACCTCGGCCCACATCTGCGCCGCGCCGGGAAGGCCGGTTGTCTCGGTGCAGTGCGACAGGAGACGGGCAGCGCCTGCCCGACGGGCCTTCGGCAGGACTCTGCCCTTCTCGATCTCCTCGACAAGGAATTCCTGTGGCAGCAGCACCCGCGGGGGGTGCAGGCCCTGCCTGGGGTAGTCCTGCCGAAGAACCATCACCAATGCCGGGTCAAGGCCGACCAGAGGAATGCCCTTGTCTGCCACGGCCCGAAGGTCCTCGATCAGGGCCCGCGCCATCACCCCGAAGCCGCGCAGGTCGCCGAGGTTCAGCGCCGCCTTGCCCGAAGGCCTGAGCCGCAGGATGCGCGGGGCGTAGCCGAGCGCGGCAAAACCGGCGACCGCATCGCCGCGAAGATCGGCATCGAAGAGGGCGGTGAACCAGTCATCGATCAGCCCGACTGCATTCGGGGGCAGGTTGCCCCGAGCCAGTCGCAAGCCGCGCGATGGGCGTCCCGACAGGCGGCGGGGCAGGGCGATGGTGTCGGTCAACGCCTCGCCAAGCCGGGCGACAATCGGCCAGACAGGTGCCAGAAGCGGCGCCGCGCCAAGGGCAAGCGGGCTGAGCCGTTCCGCCGCCAGCACCAGCCGATCCGCAAAGGGCCGGCGGTGGCGACGGTAGTAGTCGGCAAGAAAGGCCGACCGCATCGTCGGCACGTCGACCTGCACCGGGCAGGACGAGGCACAGGCCTTGCAGCCCAGACAGCCGTCAAGCGCCGAGAACAGGTCGGCCTCCATCCCGGGCGTCACGCTTTCTGTGGCGCGCGCGCGGTGCCAGGCGCGCAGTGCATCCGCCCTTCCCTTGGGACTGTGGCGCAGATCGGCCGTCGCCTTGAACGAGGGGCACATCGGGGTCGCCGCTGCATAGCTGAGGCACTGGGCATTGCCGTTGCAGCGGAAGGCCTTGGCCAGCGGATCCCCCGCGGGTGCGTTGAACGCGCGAAAAGGGGTTGTGGCAATGCCCATGATGTCGCCCTGCGGGCCGACCAGCTTGCCCGGGTTGTAGCGCCCGGCCGGATCGAAGGCGGCCTTGACGCCTTTCAAGGCCCGATAGGCATCATCTCCGATCCATTCGCGCAGATAGGCGCCGCGCACGCCCTTGCCGTGCTCGCCCCAGAAGATGCCGCCGTGTTTGCGTGTCAGATGAAAGACCGCGTCCGACACCGCGACCAGCTTTTCGCGGTCCGCCGATGCGTCGATGTCCAGCGCGGGGCGGATGTGCAGGCAGCCGACATCGACATGGCCGTAGATGCCGAAGCCGAGGCCGTTGGCCTTGAGCAGGGCGAGAAACTCGTCGACGAAGGCGGGCAGGTTCTCGGGCGGGACGACGCAGTCCTCGACAAAGGCCACGGGGCGGGCCGCGCCCTCGACCTTGGCCAGAAGCCCGACCGCCGCCGACCGGATCGACCAGAGCTGGCGGATCTCGGCCAGATCGCGGGCCTCGTGGATGGCCTCGGCCCCGGCGAGCCCCGCCAGAAGGGCGCGACAGGCCGAAACGCGCGAGGCCAGCGTTGCCGCATCGTCGCCGTTGAATTCGATGAATGCATAGGCGAGCGGCCGTCCCTCGGGCGATTGCAGCGCTGCCGGCAGCCTGTCCAGAAGGCGCGCCTTGGCGGCGATTTCCTGCACGGTCTCATCCATGACCTCGACGGCGGTCGGCTCCACCTGCAAGAGCGGTCCGGCCGAGGCGAGCGCGTTGCGAAAGCTGTCGAAGCCCACCACCAGCAGGCGCTTCTCGGCCTCGATCCGGCGCAGCTTCACCCGGATGCGGGTGACGGGGCCAAGCGTTCCCTCTGCCCCGAGAAACAGGCGCCACCAGTCGAACCCGCCCCCCGCCGGGCAGGCCCGCTCCAGATCATAGCCGGTGAAGCGGCGGTTCAGCCGGGGGGTATTGGCGATGAATGCCTCCCGGCCCGAATGCGCGGCGGCTTCCGCGCTGGCGAGCATGGCGGTAGCCCAGCCGGGCGCGGGGACGTCGCTGGCCAGCAGTCCCGCCGGCGTGGCGATTTCCAGCGCAAGGATGTTGTCGCTGGTCTTGCCGTAGACGCGCGAGCCCTTGCCCGAGGCGTCGGTCGAGACCATGCCGCCGATGGTGCAGCGGTTTGAGGTCGAGGTTTCGGGCGCGAAGAACAGGCCTTCGGGGCGCAGCCGGTCATTCAGGTCATCCAGCACCATGCCCGGCTCGACATCGGCCCAGCGCTCGTCCCGATTGACCGCAAGCAGGCGGTGCATATGACGGCGCAGGTCAAGGATGACACCGCGGTTCAGGCTTTGTCCGTTGGTGCCCGTGCCGCCGCCCCGGGCGGTCAGCGGAACGCCTGACCATCGCGGCAGGGCCATGACCTGCAAGAGCCGCACCAGATCGGCCGCGTCCCTTGGTGCGGCGATCAGGTCGGGAGTGATCGTGTAGACCGAATTGTCGGTGGACATCGCCGCGCGCAGCGCGTGATCGGTTTCGATTTCACCCGCGAAGCCGACTGCACGCACCTGCGACGTCAGTGCGCGGGCATCCAGGATCGGGCTGTGCTGCGTCATGACGTTCCCCTGTTCCAGGGTCCTTGAAGCACGAAACACAAGTTCGTAGAATTGGAACTTGATGAACCTGAGTGCGATTTTCGTGAACATCAATCTTCGCCATATCCGCGCGCTTCATGCGATCCGGACCCACGGCACCTTTGCCCGTGCCGCGCAGGAGATGGGGGTGGTGCCCTCGGCCCTGACAGAGACCATCCGCCAGTTCGAGACGGAGGCGGGCGGTCCCCTGTTCGACCGGTCGCAGCGGCCGCCCGCCCCGACGGCGCTGGCGCTGACCTTTCTTCAAGAAACGGCGCCCCTGATCGAAGGGCTCGATCGGGCGCTTCTGCGTCTTCGGACCGGGGGCGACGCCGCGCAGGGGCTCCTGACCATCGGCTGCACACCTTCGGCAATTTCCGGACTTGTCGCGCCGGTTCTTGGCCAGATGCGGCGCTCGCACCCCGGCTTGCGCCTCCGCGTGCATGACGACATCGCCGAACATCTGGCGCGCGGCGTCGTCGAGGGCGATCTGGACAT
The DNA here is from genome assembly GCA_030837825.1 of Albidovulum sp. Taxonomy (GTDB): domain Bacteria; phylum Pseudomonadota; class Alphaproteobacteria; order Rhodobacterales; family Rhodobacteraceae; genus Albidovulum. Next base: position 7,783 of record JAUQYB010000019.1, on the reverse strand, counting down.
CGCCGTGGCGGGTCGTGCGCTGCACTCGGACGATCTGCGCCAGACCGAGATTCTGCGCGATCCGTTCGGCCTTGCCTGTCCGGTCGGGCACCGGCTGGCGGAACGGGAAAGCGCAGGTTTGGATGAAATCGATCCCGCCGAAGTGATCGTCCTTGATCCGGGGACAGGAACGCAGCACTTGCTAGCCACCTGTCAGGCGGTGCCCGCCGCGCTGCGCAATGGCGCAATCGAGGCGCATTCGACGGTTGCGCAGCTCTGCATGGTCCGGGCCGGCCTCGGCGTCGCCCTTCTGCCACGCAACGCCTTGATGGTGTTCGGCGATCCGTCGCTGCGCTTTGTGCGGCTGCACGACCTCGACCTGTGGCGGGTGCTGTATCTTCTGGCCCCCGTCCGACGGCGGCTGTCGGCCCCGGCGCGGGCCTTGGTCGATGCCCTGATGGCGGCGGCCGGGCGCATGGTTCGCTGACAGGAAAGTTGCATTTTCCAGAGGGTCCGCGGGATGCTAGGCTGCCTCCGCGAAGGAACTCGTGAAAGCGTGGAACATGGCGGATCGTTTCCGGCTGCCCCCCCTCAATTCGCTGCGCGTGTTCCATGCGGTGGTCCGCCATCGGTCGCTGCGCGAAGCGGCGGAAGAGCTCTATGTCTCGCCGCAGGCGGTCGGGCAGCAGATCAGGTTGCTGGAGGATGCCCTCGGCATCGTGCTGATGGAGCGCGAGGGGCGCGGGATTCGCCTGACGGAAAAGGCGATCACGCTGTCGCACTATGTCAATGCAGGCTTCGAGGAATTCGAAGAGGGCATCCGTCGCGTGACCGGCCCGCGCGAGCGGGATCGCATCAACCTGAACGTCAGCCCCTACTTCGGCACAAGGTATCTGATGCCCCGGCTGGGCGAGTTCCGCAGCGCCGTTCCCGATGCCGAGATCGGATTGACGACGATGATCGACCTCGTGGACCTGGAGCGCGACCAGATCGACGTTGCGGTGCAATGGGGCTATGGCGAACGCAAGGATGTGCAAAGCCACCTTCTGATGCGCGATCCCAAGATCATCTGCTGCCGACCCGAGATGGCAGAGCGGCTTACGCGGCCTGCCGACATTCTGCAGTTCAATCTCCTGCAGCCCGCCCGGTCAAAGCGGCTCTGGCCGGACATCCTGCGATTTCTCGGTGTGGATGCGCCCCAGCTTGACCGGAGCCTCACCTTCGACGACGCGGCCACCATGCGGCGGGCGACCTATCAGGGGCTCGGCGTTGGCCTGATCTCGGCGCTCGACGCGCAAGAGGATATTGCCTCGGGCAAGCTGGTGGCACCGCTTGGCAGCAACGTTCTTGACGGCATGCCGCCCGAAAACGTGCCGGGCTTCTACCTGATCACCACGAAGACGAGGCTCAGGGCCAAGCATGTCGCTGCCCTGCATCGCTGGCTGCTGGAGCAGGACTGGCAGGAGGCTCAGGCGCCGGACAGGCTGTGATTGGACATCACCTCCAGCGCGTGGACGAGGGCGGAGTGGTCGGCCTCCTCCAGCCCGCGGGCGGCGCAGCCGTTCATCAGTTCCTGAGCGGTGGCGGTGTTCGGGAGGGTGACGCCGAGGCTGCGGGCACTGGAAAGGGCCAGCGCCAGATCCTTCTGGTGCAGGCGGATGCGGAATCCCGGCTCGAAGGTTCGGGCGATCATCCGCTCGCCGTGAACCTCCAGGATGCGGCTGGCGGCAAAGCCACCCATCAGCGCGCTGCGCACCTTCGCCGGATCGCAGCCTGCCTTGCTGGCGAAGACCAGCGCCTCGGCAATCGCCTCGATGTTCAGCGCGACGATGATCTGGTTGGCCAGCTTGCAGGTCTGGCCCGCCCCGTTCCGCTCGCCCACCAGGGTGATGTTCTTGCCCATCAGCCGAAACAGCGGCAGCGCACGGTCGAAATCGTCGGGATGACCGCCGACCATGATCGTCAGGCCGGCATTCCGTGCCCCGACCTGACCGCCCGACACCGGCGCATCCAGATAGCCGCCACCAGCGGCCCGGGTGGCTTCGGCAAAGCGCCGGGTCTCGATCGGGCTGATCGTGCTCATGTCGATCACCAGCGTGTCGGGACGAAGCGCCGATACCACGCCCCCGGCACCCAGCAGAACCCGCTCCACGTCCGGCGTGTCGGGAAGCATCAGGATCACCACCTCGGACTTCGCCGCGACGGCGGCGGCGTTGGGAAGCACCTCGGCGGCCAGGTCTTCGGGCAGGGGTGAACGGTTGAGCGTGGTGAAAATGCTGTGACCGGCAGCCGCCAGATGCCCGGCCATCGGTGCACCCATGACCCCCAGTCCGATGAAGCCGATCTGCATGTCCTGCCTCCGGTTCGTTTCGCTTGCCCGCCTAACTTATACGATGTATGACAACTGACAAGATACCTTGAGGGGGACGATCATGCTGGAGCGAGTCAATGGGCTGAAACGGGCGTTGGCTGCCGGCACCCCGGCCATCGGTGTCTGGTGCTCGCTCGCGACCCCGCTCACCACCGAGGTCATCGCGGGATCGGGGGCCGACTGGCTCCTGATCGACGGCGAGCACAGCCCGAACGACCTGCGCAGCATCGTCGCCCAGTTGCAGGCCGCGGGCGCCTATCCGACCTGCGAGCCGGCGGTCCGTCTCCCGTCGGACGATCCCAATCTGATCAAGCAGATAATGGATGGCGGCGCGCGCAGCCTGATGGTGCCGAACGTGCGCACCGCCGATCAGGCAAGGACGATCGTTGCCGCCATGACCTATGCGCCGGGCGGTTTTCGCGGCTTTTCGGTCGGCCACCGCGCCAACGCTTTTGGCAGGATCAGGAACTACCACGCCACCGCCCGCGAACAGCAGCTTCTGGCGGTGCAGGTCGAATGCGAGACAGGTGTTGCCAATGCCGCCGCCATCGCGGCGGTGCCGGGCGTGGATGCGCTCTTCGTCGGGCCGGGCGATCTTTCGACCAACATGGGGGCGATGGGCAATCCCTCGGCCCCGCAGGTTCAGGCTTCCATTGCCCAGGTGCTGAAGGCGGCCCGGTCGCAGGGCAAGGCGGCGGGAATCCTGGCACCACAGCAGGCCGACGCCGAGCGCTATCTGAAGGCCGGCTTCACGATGGTCGCCGTCGGATCGGACCTTGGTCTGCTGGCGCGCGGGTCGGACGATCTGGTCGCGCGATTCAAGCCGCGCTGATCCATGCCGCAGCCGCATCCGAAAGAATTCCTGACCGGTCTCTTCGATGCCGCGGTCCGGGCGGCGGATCCGCTCGAATGCCTTCGCGCCCATCTGCCCGAAGCCCCCTCCGGCCGGACGATTGTCATCGGCGCCGGCAAGGGTGCGGCGCAGATGGCGCGTGCGCTTGAAACCCTCTGGCCGGGCCCGCTCGAAGGGGCGGTGGTCACCCGCTATGGTCACGGCGCGCCCTGCCGATATGTCGAGGTCATCGAGGCGTCGCACCCGGTGCCGGATCGCGCGGGCCTGAAGGCGGCCGAGCGGCTGATGTCGCTGGTGCACGGTCTGTCGGCCGATGATCTGGTCATTGCCCTGATCTGCGGGGGCGGTTCGGCCTTGCTGCCGGCGCCGCCACCCGGCTTCACGCTGGAGGACGAGATCACGCTGAACAAGGCGCTGCTGGCTTCCGGTGCGCCGATCTCGGCCATGAATACGCTTCGCCGGCATTTCTCGACGATCGAGGGGGGACGTCTGGCGGCGCTGGCGCATCCGGCGCGCGTGGTCAGCCTGATCGTCTCCGATGTGCCGGGCGACGAACCCTCCGAAGTTGCCTCGGGCCCGACGATCGCGCGCAGCGGTTCCACGGCCGAGGCGCTTGCCATCGCCGACCGATACCGGATCGCGCTTACCGGGGCGCAACGCGCCCACATGGCGGCGGATCGGATGCCCGACCCCGGTTGCCCCGGGTTCGCGCGTGACGAGGTCCGGGTGGTTGCGTCGGCCAGCCGTTCGCTGGAAGCGGCGATGGCGCGGTCCCGCCGTCTGGGGATCGACGCCGTCATCCTGTCCGACAGTCTGGAGGGCGAGGCGCGCGAAGCCGGCAGGTTCCATGCGGATCTGGCGCTGGAAGTCGCCCGCCGCAATCGGCCTTTTCGCCGGCCGGCGGTGCTTCTGTCGGGTGGCGAAACCTCGGTCACGCTGCGCGGCACCGGCACAGGGGGCCGCAACACGGAATTCCTTCTGGCTTTTGCCGCGCGGATTTCCGGGCAGGATCACATCCATGCCCTTGCCGCGGACACCGACGGGATAGACGGCAGCGGCGACAACGCCGGCGCCTTTGCCGATGGCAGGACGGCAGGGCGGCTCCTTGACCGGGGCATTCGGATTGATGCCTGCCTGGCCGACAATGACAGCCGGACCGCCTTCGCGGCGCTCGACGATCTTTTCTCGCCCGGCCCGACGGGCACCAATGTCAACGACTTCCGGGCCATCCTGATCGCGTGATCGGCCGACCGTGGCCCCGGGCCGGCAGCGTGCAGCCGCCGAAGCATCGGTCCCGGGGCGACTGGCGATCGATTTCGTCCCGCCGCCAGGACCGCCCGCACCTGTGCCGGGCGACGTTTCGGACGCTGTCATTACAAAGAAAAGGTTTCGCATTTTTGGGCGAAGTTTGTTTTCTGCCGCGCGGGTGATTGCCACTATGCCGAACAGGACTTCCCGCGCCCTGGCCCGCTCTGCGAACAAGAAGGGGATGAATGGATGGAACGCAATGGCGGACGGCTGCTTGTCGACAGTCTGGTGGCGCTTGGCGCCACCAGGGCATTCGGCGTGCCGGGCGAAAGCTACCTCGCGGTGCTGGACGCGCTGCACGATACCAAAGGCCGCCTTGATTTTGTGAACTGCCGCAACGAAGGCGGCGCGGCGTTCATGGCCGCCGCTTGGGGCAAGCTGACGGGGCAGCCCGGTTTGTGCATGGTCACGCGCGGCCCCGGTGTCACCAATGCTTCGATCGGGGTGCATACCGCGATGCAGGATTCCGCGCCGATGATCCTGTTCGTGGGGCAGGTCGGCACGGATATGAAAGGCCGCGAGGCGTTTCAGGAAATCGACTACCGCGCGGTCTTCGGCACCCTGGCGAAATGGGCGGTCGAGATCGACGATGCCGACCGAATCCCCGAAATCCTCGCCCGCGCCTGGGCGACGGCGCTGACCGGCCGTCCCGGACCGGTGGTCATCGCCTTGCCCGAAGACATGCTGACCAGCCTGACCGTGGCCGCGCCGCTGACCGGGCCTGCCCGGATCGCCGAACCCGCGCCGACACAAGCCGCGCTGGAGGAGGCGCGGGCGATGCTGGCGGCCTCGACCCGCCCGCTGATCCTGCTGGGGGGCTGCAACTGGACCGGGGCGGGCCGTCGGGCGTTGCAGGATTTTGCCGAACGGTCGGACATCCCGGTAATCGCCGCCTTCCGCTATCAGGACCAGTTCGACAACTTCTCGCCCGTCTATGCCGGCGAAGCGGGGGTTGCCATGTCGGCGCATGTCAAGGCGCTGATCCGCGACGCCGACACGATCCTCGCGATCAACACCCGCTTCGGCGAGATGACGACCGATGGCTACACGCTCATGTCGGTGCCCGTGCCCGTGCAGAAGTTGATCCACGTCCACGCCTCGGACCGCGAGATCGGCAAGGTCTACCAGCCCGCCCTTGGCATTCAGGCGGGGCCGAATGCCTTTGCCGCGGCCCTTGCCCCGGTCAGGGGGAACTGGGCCGGGTGGCGTGCGGACGCTCGCGCGGCCTGGGAGGCGGGGTTCGACCTGCCGCCGCAACCCTCGCCGGTGGACATGGGGATCGTCGCGGCGCATCTGCGCGAGGTGCTGCCCGAGGATGCGATCCTGACCAACGGTGCGGGCAACTTCACCGTCTGGCCGAACAAGTTCTTCAAGTTCGGGCCGAAGGCGCGGCTTCTGGCGCCGCAATCGGGGGCGATGGGCTATGGCCTGCCCGCCGCTGTCGCTGCCAGGATCGCCGATCCCGACCGCATGGTGGTCTGCTTCGCCGGTGACGGCGATTTCCAGATGAACTGCCAGGAACTTGCCACCGCGCTGCAATATGGCGCGCAGCCGATCGTGCTTCTCCTGAACAACGGCATCTACGGCACCATCCGCGCGCATCAGGAACGCCAGTATCCCGCCCGGGTCTCCGGCACGGGGATGGTGAACCCCGATTTCGTTGCGCTGGCGCGCGCCTACGGGATGCATGCGGAACGCGTGGAACGGACGACGGATTTCCCCGCCGCCTTCGCCCGGGCGCGCGCCTCGCGCACCGGGGCGGTGCTTGACCTGGATATTTCGCCCGAAGCGCTGACCCCGCGGCAGACGCTGTCGCAGATGCGCGCAGCCGCGCTGAAAGCAAAGGAAACCGAATGACTTCCTCGATCCGACTTGGGGCCGACATCGGCGGCACCTTCACCGACATCGCGCTGGAATGCCGGGGCAGGATCACATCGACCAAGGTCCTGACCAGCTACGCCGCGCCCGAACAGGCGATCCTGGATGGCATGGACATCGTGCTGGCCGAGGCCGGCATCGGCTATGGCGATCTGGAAATCGTCATCCACGGCACGACGCTGGCCACCAATGCCCTGATCGAACGCCGCGGTGCGAGAACCGCCTTCGTCACGACCGAAGGCTTCCGCGATGTCATCGAGATGCGGACCGAAAGTCGCTTCGACCAGTATGATCTGAACCTGACCCTGCCGACGCCGCTGGTGCCGCGCGAGGACCGCTTCACCGTGGCCGGCCGGATCGGCGCGCAGGGGCAGGAACTCGCCCCGCTCGACGAGGCCGCGCTGAACGCGATTGCCGACCGCATTGCCGCGGGGGCCTATGGCGCGGTGGCGATCGGCTTTATTCATTCCTACCTCAATCCCGCCCATGAGGTCCGCGCGCGCGAGATCATCGCCGCAAAGCTCGAATTGCCGATCTCGATCTCGTCCGAGGTTTCGCCGCAGATGCGCGAGTTCGAACGGTTCAACACCGTCTGCGCCAATGCCTATGTCCGCCCGCAGATGGCCAGCTATCTCGACCGGCTGCAGGTGCGGCTGAAGGACCGGGGCGCGTCCTGTCGGGTCTTCATGATCCATTCGGGCGGCGGCCTGGTTTCGGTGGAAACCGCGGCAGAATTTCCGGTGCGGCTGGTGGAATCCGGCCCGGCGGGGGGCGCGATCTTTGCCGCCGATGTTGCCCGGCGTTTCGGGCTGGAAAAGGTCGTCAGCTATGACATGGGCGGCACCACCGCCAAGATCTGCCTGATCGAGGATTTCGCCCCGAAGACCGCCCGCAGCTTCGAGGTGGCGCGGACGACGCGCTTTGCCAAGGGCTCGGGGATGCCGATCTCGATTCCGGTGATCGAGATGATCGAGATCGGCGCGGGCGGCGGGTCCATCGCCTGGGTGGACGCGATGGGGCGCATCCAGACCGGACCGGAAAGCACCGCCTCTGAACCGGGGCCGGCCTCGTATCAGCGTGGCGGCGAGCGGCCCGCCATCACCGATGCGGACCTGATCCTCGGCAAGATCGACCCCGACAATTTCGCCGGCGGCGCCATCAGGCTGTCGACCCGGCTCGCCGCCACTGCCATCGCGGCCCATGTCGGCGACCGGCTGGGCCTGTCGCCGCAATCGGCCGCCTTCGGGATCGGCGAGGTGGTGGACGAAAACATGGCGAACGCCGCCCGTGTCCATGCGGTGGAAAACGGCAAGGACATCTCGGACAACATCATGGTGGCCTTCGGCGGCGCGGCACCCCTTCACGCCGCGCGGCTCTGCGAAAAGCTCGGGATC
>JAUQYB010000135.1 GCA_030837825.1 Albidovulum sp. | reverse complement strand
GCGCCTCCTCGGCGCTGGCGTAGGTCTCGGTATCGAAGCCCGAGAGCGCCAGCCACTGGCTGATCGACTGCCGCATGTCCTGTTCGTCATCGACAATCGCCACCTTCATCGCGCGCGCCATGCGTCACCTCATTCCGCCGCCTGTGTCTTTTCCGCCAGTATCGGGAGCTGCACCTCGAATACCGCGCCGCCGCCCGGCGCGTTGCGCGCCGTGAGCCGGCCGCCGAGGTCCTTCACGATGCCCGAGGAAATGGCAAGGCCGAGGCCGACGCCCTCGCCCGGACCCTTCGTCGTGTAGAAGGGCTCGAACAGGTTGTCGAGGTCGGCGATGCCGTGGCCGTTGTCGCGCACCGCAAGGGTCGCCGTCTCTCCCGCCGTCAGCAGGATTTCCACATGCGGGTCGGCGACGCCCTTGGTGGCGTCGAGCGCGTTTCGCAGGAGGTTGATCATCACCTGTTCAAGCCGCACCCGGTCGGCCAGGACCATCACCGGCGTGCGCGGCATCATCCGGGTGATGCGGATCGCGCGCGTCCGGAGCGACGGCTCCATCATCGACAGCGCCGAGGAAATACAGGCCCTTACGTCCACCGGCTCGAACGCCTCGCCGCCCTTCCTGGCATAGGACTTGAGCTGCCGCGTGATCGAGCCCATCCGCTCGATCAGGTCGTCGATGCGCTGGAACGAGGACATCGCCTCGTCGGGCCGCTTGCGTTGCAGCAGAAGCCGCGCGCCGGCGAGATAGGTCTTCATCGCCGCGAGCGGCTGGTTCAGTTCGTGGCTGACGGCGGCCGACATCTCGCCGAGCGCGGCGAGCTTGGAGGATTGTTCCAGCGTCAGTTCGGCCACGGCGAGGTCCTTCTGCACCTTCTCGCGTTCGGCGATTTCCCGCTGCAAACGCAGGTTAAGCTGGCGCAGTTCCGCCGACTCGCGCCGGAACATCGCGCTCTGGCTCCGCGCCCGGCGCGAGAGCAGGTAGAAGATCAGCGCCAGCAGGACGGCGAAGCCCATGATCTCGAGCGCGAGCACGGCGTTCACCTGTTCGCGGATCGATTCGTAGGTGGTGAAGCTGACGATCCGCCAGCCGTGGAAGGGGATGCGGGCGTCGGTGCGCATCACCGCCTCGCCGCCGACATAGGCGTCGGGCGGCGCGTTGGCCCAGTCGGCGGTCGCCTGGAAGGCGCGTTCAAGCGCCGAGGGCGGCACCCGCTTGGCAAGGGCTTCGGTCAGGGTCTGGCCGCGCCAGCGGGGCTGGGTGGTGAGGATCACGAGGTTCTCGCTGTCGGTGACGGCCACGGCCTCGGAGATGCCGGCCCAGACCCGCTCGAACTTCTGCAGCTCCACCCCGACGACGATCACGCCGGCAGGCTGGCCGTCGGAGAGGACGGCGCGGGAATAGCTGAATTCGTAGCCGCCCGAGGGGCTTTCGGCGAGGGTGAAGACGGTTTCCTTCGACCGCAGCGCGTCGACGAAATGCCGCAGCGTCGCGTGGTTGGCGCCGATCTGGGTGCGGTCGGTGGCGGCCACGGTGCGCCCCGCGGCGTCGAGAAGCTGGATCGAGGCGGCGCCGATTTCGCCCTGTGCCGAGATCAGCCGCTGCGAGGTGACCGAGAAGTCGCCGGTGTCGAGCGAGGTGATCAGCGCCGGGTCGCGGGCCAGCAGCAGCGGCACGACGGAGGTGCGCTGCAGCTCGCTCATGATATGGCCGGTGTAGAGCGCGAGCCGCACGTCGGCGCGGTTGCGGGTGGTTTCGGTGAAGCGTTCCGACAGGAAGGCGTTGGTATACCAGATGACCGAGACCGCGGCGGCGATGAAGACGATGACCAGCGCCCTCAGCCACCAGGGATTGCGCGCGGCGACGAGACCGGAGCCGTCGGCCACGAGCGGCACGAGCAGGGGCTCCGCGCCCGCGGTCGCGGGTCCGGTCGCGGGTCCGGTCGCGGGTCCGGTGGCGGACTCGGCGGCGGGCCCGGCCGGGGGGATCCCGGCGGTCAGATCGTCGTCGGACGAAGGCGTCGCGGACATGGCATCAGTCTAGAACCGCCGCCCCGCCCCCACAAGGCCCCGTCCCGCAAAGGTCCCGTCCCGCAAAGGCCCCGCCCCCACAAGGCCCCGTCCCGCAAGGCCCCGTCCCGCAAGGCCCCGTCCAGCAGGCCCCACAGCCCGGCGCCTCAGGCAAGCGCCAGCGCCGCCGTGAGCGAGCGGAACAGCGCCGCCCCGTCGGTGCCGCCCTGCGCCGGGTCACAGGCGCGTTCGGGATGCGGCATCATCCCGAGCACCCGGCGGTTTTCCGACAGCACCCCGGCGATGTCGGCCGTCGCGCCGTTGGGATTGTCGAGATAGGTAAAGGCGATCCGGTCCTCGGCTTTGAGCCGCGCCAGTCCCTCGGCGTCGATCGTGTAGTTGCCGTCGGCGTGGGCGATCGGCAGCGCGGCCGTATCGCCGGCCCGCCAGGCGCCGGTGAAGGCGCTGTCGGCGGTCGCCACCCGGAGCCGCACCGTCTTGCAGACGAAGCTGAGGCCGGCGTTGCGCATCAGCGCGCCGGGCAGAAGGCCGGTCTCGGTCAGGACCTGAAAGCCGTTGCAGATGCCGAGCACATGGCCGCCACGCGCGGCGAAGTGCTTCACCGCGGCGGCGACCGGCGACTGCGCGGCGATGGCGCCGCAGCGCAGATAGTCGCCGAAGGAGAAGCCGCCGGGAATGGCGACGAGGTCGAGTCCCGCGGGCAGGTCGGCATCCTTGTGCCAGACCCGCGCCACCCGCGCGCCTGCGCGTTCGAGCGCCACGGCGAGGTCACGGTCGCAGTTCGATCCTGGGAAGGTGATGACGGCGGCTTTCATCGGCGGTCCTCGGGCTTGCGGGGTTGGTCCGGGAGATAGAGCAATCGGCGCGCGGGGGGAAGCGGCGGATCGGGGCGCTGCCCCGAACCCCGGGGTATTTCACGCAACGAAGAAGCCTCAGGCCGCGAAATCGGTGATCACGGCGACGCCGGGGGGCGCGGGGCGGTCGAAGGCGGCAAGCTCGGCCGAGGCATCGGAGAGGGCGACGCGGCGGGCAATCAGCGGCGAGAGGTCGACCCGCCCGGTGTCGATCAGCGACAGGAGGCTCGGGTAGCGCCAGGCGGGCATGCCCCGCGTGCCGAAGAGTGCCAACTGGCCGGAATAGACCGCATTCATCGGCAGGGTCATCTGCGCATGCTTGCCGGCGGGCATGCCGATCTGCACCATCCGGCCGAGCTTGCGCAGGCTTTTCAGCGCGTTGGCAGTGGTCTCGGCGATCCCCAGCGCCTCGATGGCGACATCGGCGCCGCCGCCGGTGATCTCGCGCACCGCCGCCACGGGATCGGTTTCGGCGGCGTTGACGGTGGCATCGGCGCCGTGCGCGCGGGCATGGGCGAGCTTGTCGGCCACCACGTCGACCATCACGGTGCGGGCGCCGATGGCGCGCGCCAGAAGCATCGCCGAGAGCCCGACGCCGCCGGTGCCGTAGACGGCGAGCCATTCGCCGGGGCGGAGCCCCGCGCGCCCGGTGAGCGCATGCCAGGCGGTCGTCACCCGGCAGCCGAGCGCGGCGGCGAGCGCGGGGTCCATCGTCGCGGGCAGCGCCGCGAGATTGGCGTCGGCGCGGGGAACCGCGATGCGTTCGGCGAAGGCGCCGGGGGCGGTGAAGCCTGGCACCACCTGCGACGGGCAGGTCGTCTGTTCGCCCGCGGCGCAGGCCGGGCAGTGCCCGCAGGCGAGGATGAAGGGGGCGATGACGCGGTCGCCGCGCTTCCAGCCGGTCACCCGGGGGCCTGCCTCTTCCACCACGCCGCAGTATTCGTGGCCCGGAATCTGCGGCAGCACCACGTCGGGGTCGGCGCCGGTCCAGGAATGCCAGTCGGAGCGGCAGATGCCGCAGGCGAGGACCGAAAGCACGACGCCGTCCTCGGGGCAGGCAGGCTCCGGCCAGTCGGCGAGGTCGAGCGGCGCGCGGTATCCGGTCAGGACCGCGGCCCGCATCAGGCGATCTCCACCGTGTATTTCTCGATCACGGTATTGGCGAGGAGCTTCTCGCACATCGCCCTCACCTCCGCGTCGGCCGCGGCAGGGTCGGTGGCGGAAAGGTCGATCTCGATCACCTTGCCCTGGCGCACCGCCTCGACCCCCTTGAAGCCGAGCGTGCCGAGCGCATGGCGCACCGCCTCGCCCTGCGGGTCGAGGACGCCGTCCTTGAGCATGACATGGACGCGGGCTTTCAGGGGCGCGGTCATGGTCGGGGCCTTTCAGTTGATGAGCGTCGGCTTCGACAGGTGCGTCGCCTGCGTCGGCAGCACGCCGAGCCGGCGGGCGACC